>DATCES010000275.1:0-10574 GCA_036509935.1 Mucilaginibacter sp. | reverse complement strand
AGGGGTTTAGCGAACTATTTTACCCTATGCTGTGGGATTTCAAAAGTTAAAAACACTGTTAGCTGTACATATGCAGTAGCGGCGAAACCCCTCCTCCATAGGAGTCCTTCGGACCTGCCACCTCACAACCCATCACACCCCTCGGGAGGGAATTTTTGCGTAACACAAATCTTCCGAACACCTATGGTGTTGTCACCAACAAACCGCAATGTTTACCGATGATACAGCTTTGCGCGAATAAAACGCGCTGCAACTTGTTGGTGGCACGCCTAACATGGGCGAAAAAACTATTCGCCCAACCAATTGTTCACCTATCAAAAAATCATTATTTTTATAGCGGCTTTCGGGCATTATCATACCATGAAGAAGATATTCCTTGTTTTTTGCATAATAACCGCTTCGGCGGCCTTTGTTTTTGCCGATACGGTAACAATGGCCATTAATCACTTCATTATAAAAGAAAACCCCTTTGCGAAGGACCAAGTTGCCATTGTAGCCACCGATTCATTAGGCAACATCCTCGAAAATGTTAGCGGCACCTTCAATTTTACCATCAACGGTTTTGATGACACCCTGCACTTTGATAAGGGCGCCGCTTTTTACAGGCATAAAATTGAGCGCAGTACCTTTTTATATGCCAGACACCAAAACGACAGTGGCACACATTCTATCCTGTATTATGTTTACAAAAACGATGATAAACTAATCCCCTATCACATTAGTTGGGTGCTGCTGTTAGCAATTCCCTGCGGGCTTTTTTTGCTGGCCTATATGTTTAAACGGTTTATTATTGCCGCCATCATCATCTTCTGCATTTTTGTATATTTTAATTACCATAGCGGCCTCAGCATCCCCACATTTTTTCAAAGCATTATCGATGGCCTGAAAAGCATTTTCTAACGCCCGCTTATGGCATCAAAACCGGCGGAATTAAACGCCGGGCCCCGATGATCTACCCCTGCGAATTCGGGGGCACGTTTAGAAACCACACCGATCCTACATTCCACACTTTAACGCACCAATTTTACAATTACGGGGGGCTAAACGTGTATAGCTCCACGTAATTTTTGCGGGTTGAGGGGCTAAATGGGTTTAGCTGCACGTATTTTTTGCGGGTTGAGGGGCTAAAGGCGTTTAGCCCCTCGTAATTTTTACTGTTTGGGGGGCTAAATGCGTTTAGCCCCTCGTAAAAAAAACGATACTATTTTTATAAAAGTGCTGTATATCAGCCAAATATATTTAAAATTTCTCCAAAGGAGTACTACGTACAAAGAATGATGATAATTTGCTTAAAAAAAACAGTGATTTATTTTTTTTTCGCGGCTGCTAATAACCCGACTGCCAATTACAAAGGGGGCATCAGGTAAATATACGAAATTTCGGGGGGATTAGCAAGCCCGGTACGCTACCAAACGCGCTTCAGTTGCCTGCACTTGGGTGAATTTTTAGCAACCGTATTTACTAATAATCGAATTTAAGTACCTGAGACTTACGAAGTTTTCAAAACTTTAAGTCTGGCCCGGTTTTGGGCTTGTCATTAACTTATGATATGGTGGTGAAGGGACATGGGGGGAGTATTGAGGTTGAATCGAAAGAAGGTGAAGGATCGGATTTTATTGTTACGCTGCCGGTTAATAAACCCGGCACCAAAGGGGGGTAGCCCCGATAAATATTCCCGGCCATAATTCAAAACTCCGTACCGGGGATTTAATTAAGCGGTTTGCTATATTTGCTGCCATGCCCGATAAAGCAAAGATGTTAAAACTTGCCAAACTTGTTTACAATAAACCTTTGGTATTAACCCTTTATTTTGGCCTGAGTTTATTCGCCGTGGTTAAAAGTGTTTTGCTTAATCATATACACGACAATTATTTTGTGTATAAATCTGGCTTTATTAATGTAATACACCGGCATACCACCTTTGGCCTGTTGCGCGGCCCGGCACACGACTCGTACCATTACGGCCCTGTTTTCTCACTTTTAATGGCCCCATTTGCCCTATTGCCCGATGGTGTGGGCGTAATATTGTGGGTAACGTTTAATGCTTGGGTTTTATATACAGCCATAAAGCTGTTGCCGCTAAAAGAAAACGGCTACCTGCCAGTATTACTGATATGCGCCCATGAACTCATGACTTCTTCCTCAAACGTGGAGATCAACCCTTTGATAGGCGCATTAATTATTTTGAGTTTTATATTTATCCGCGACAAAAAAGATTTCTGGGCTGCATTTGTGATCATTTTAGGGACATTTATAAAACTATACGGAATTGTTGGCGTTGCCTTCTTTTTCCTTTCAAAAGATAAGCCGAAGTTTATTTTAAGCCTTTTGTTTTGGTCGGCGGTATTATTTGTATTGCCAATGTTTATATCCTCCCCATCGTACATCCTTAAAACATACCACGATTGGTACGGCGACCTGGTAACAAAAAACCTGAATAATACAGGGCCAAGCCTACAGGACATCTCTGTTATGGGGTTGATCCGTAATATATTTAATTACCGTCAATTATCAAATATAACTGTTTTGGTTCCCGGTATTTTACTTTTTGCGGTTTGGTACATCCGGGTTAAGTTTTATAACGTAGTACCTTACCAGTTATTGCTGCTGGCATCCACCCTTATTTTTGTCATAATTTTCAGCAGTTCATCCGAGTCCCCGACTTACATCATAGCAGTTGCGGGGGTAGGGATATGGTTTATGAATTTAGAAAGGCCCGTTACGCCGTTAGAAACAGTTTTGCTTGTTTTAGCATTGATATTAACTATCCTCTCCCCTTCTGATCTTTTTCCGCGTTATATACGTGTAAATTACGTTATACCCTATAAACTAAAGGCCCTGCCCTGCGTGCTTATATGGTTGAAGATAATTTATGGGATGCTGACCCGCAAATTTGATAACAAACGGTTTCAAGTGGAAAGTAATTAGTTTTAAGTTCCAGTTCCCATACTCTTTTTACTTAAGACTCAAGACTTTTGACTTGAGGCTTCCCCACATGATAGCCATACGCTATAAGGTATGCAATCCCGCTAAACCCGAATGCTTCAAATACACTTGATACTTCGTTGCCCTGAAGGCTGTAAGGATCGGCAATTGCCCTGGGTATATGCAGGATAATAAGCCAGATACATATCATTAGCGAAAGCAGCAGCGCGCTTAGTCTCAGCTTTATCCTGAAAATAATAGCAACACCCGAACAAACAAGGGCGGCGCCTGCAAAATATGTCCAGAATATGGGGCCGGGGATCCAGGCAGGGACAAGCAGGGATATACCTTTTACATACAAAAAATGGTCGGTCCCAAAACTGATAATGGTTATACAAAAGAAAATACGGCCAAAAGGGATAATCTTTTCCAATAAACCCATCAGCGGAGGGCTTTTATGACCGTTTTCTTTCCCCGCAGGAAAAGCCCCTGCAACAACAAAGCCCCCGCCAGCCAATGCCAGCTCCTTTTGGGCAGAGGCCCAAACGCCCAGATGCTGATAATAAGGGTTGGAGATTAGTTCGTATGGCGTTTGGCAGAAGATAAACAGCAAAAGAAACACGGCGCCAAAAATGAGCGATACCATTTTTGCTTTTTTATTAAAAACGATAGCAACCCCGCCTGCAATAAAAATAGCGCTAACAAGATAAACAAAAAAGGCAAACCCCGGAAAGGATAAGTGCCAGGGGGGCAATATTACTGGCCGGAACGCCTTATAAAAAATTTGCTGGGCGTTTAGCGCCGCTATCATAATACCGTAAGCTGCGCGGGCTGTTTTAATCAGAATTTCCATTGATTTAATTTGATGAAGTGGTATTATAAAATCTATTAGCAATTAAAGTTATGAGTAATCCATAAGCTAATATTAAAGCCGCCATGTCTTCTATAATACCCAAAGCGTGAAATTTCTGTGGAGGTATCCGACTTAAGGGAACCACAACCAAGTTCATAACGGTCCAGATAACTAGGCCGGTAATGACCACTAAAATAAATCTAACTTTTAGCATGCTTAAAAGTTTAGCGTGAAAAAAGAAAAAGATTGTTGTCCAAATAAAAGCAATACAATAATGCAGCAATAATCCATAATATACCATTTCTGTACCCGGACTAAATGCGGCTTTACCAAAAAGCCCGCTTGCTATAAATTTTAATATTATAGCCTTCGGAACATGATAATTAATAATAAAAGCAAATAAGATGTCTACAGTGCCTGTCAGTAATCCTGTATATAAAATCCAGGTAAATAATTTTTTCTTTTTTACTTGTTCCTTCATGATAACAGGTTGGTTAAAAAAATCCGTTGATTGGTATTACATTAGCCAAAAATCGGAAGCGACAGGTACAAAAGCAATTCACAGCTTATTCATGTTTGAACAAGTTGGTACAAGGTATTGATGGTTAATTTTGTGGATTAAATTTCCCTGCCAGGGTCCCAGTTTTCCAGGTAATCAGCTACACGCCTTACAAATGTGCCGCCTAATGCGCCATCCACAACGCGATGATCGTAGGATAAGGACAAAAACATCATGTGCCGGATACCTATCATATCCCCTTGCAGCGTTTCAATTACCGCCGGCTTCTTTTTTATGGCCCCGACCGCTAAAATAGCTACCTGCGGCTGGTTTATTATCGGTGTCCCCATTACATTGCCAAATGAACCTATATTGGTTATGGTAAATGTACCGCCTTTAATATCATCGGGTTTAAGCTTGTTAGTGCGCGCGCGGTTTGCAAGGTCGTTAACAGCTTTGGTAAGGCCGATGAGGCTTAGCTCATCCGCTTTTTTAATTACCGGCACAATCAGGTTCCCGCTTGGCAAAGATGTAGCCATGCTGATATTTATGTCTTTCTTTTTTATAATCTGGGTTCCATTTACCTGTATGTTAATCATAGGCATGTCCTTGATTGACCTTACGACAGCTTCAATAAAAATTGGCGTAAATGTTATCTTTTCGCCTTCGCGTTTTTCAAAACTGTTTTTAATCTTTTCGCGCCATAAAACCATGTTGGTTACATCAGCCTCAACAAATGAAGTAACATGGGGTGCTACATGCTTGCTCATTACCATGTGATCGGCAATTAAGCGGCGCATCCTATCCATTTCAATAATCTCATCGCCTCCCGAAAGCGACGTGCCGCCTCCAACAGGTTCCTGCTTAACAGGTTCGGGTTGTGGTTTTTCAACAACCGGTCCGGGTTCCGGCACCGAAGCACCAGGTCCCGGGGTTTCCGCCGCCGGTTCAGGTACTGGTATTGCAAATACAGGTACTGGTCGTGATGTTTGCGATGGCTCCAAAGGTACTTTGCTGGTTTCTTCCTTAACAGGGCCAGTATCGTTTTTAATAGCTTCAGCAGTCCCGTATTTGTTCTGAATGAAATTCAATAAGTCGTCTTTTGTTAAACGGCCTTCAGCGCCGGTACCCGGAATTTGCTCCAGTTCAGTATTGCTGATACCTTCCTGTGCAGCTATATTTTTAACTAAAGGTGAATAAAACCTTGAAGGGTCTTTTAAAGTATTTTCGGTTTTAGGGGAGGCTGATTGTTCAAGCTGCCCTGTGTAAGGCACCGGCGGCGCTTGTTGCGGGCGCGGTTCAGCAAATACCTGTTGAGTGGCTCCTTCAAGCGGCGCTCGCGAGGGTGCATCAGCGGGAGGCCCCTGCACTTCATCAGCAGCCGTATAGGTTTCCTGTAACGGATGATGTATTTCTTCAACTGGATGATAAACAGGCGCTATAGTTACGGGCTCAGTAATTTGCCCGGGTTCATCGGTTTCAATAATGGCAATAACGGCGCCAACCTGCACTATGTCGTTGTCTTTACAAAGCTGTTCAATCAATTTTCCCGCCACAGGCGACGGAACATCCGAATCAACTTTATCAGTAGCAATTTCCATTACTGTGTCATCAGCTTCAATATAATCACCAGGATTTTTGTTCCATTTGATTACAGTTGCTTCTGCAACACTTTCCCCCATTTTAGGCAGCAACAGTTTATATTTGGCCATAGACAATAATTATCGTAACGCCCAAAATTAGCTGATTTTGTTGTTATCTTCCACTTTCGCGCAGTAAAGTATTCAACATATTTAAGGCCGAAACTGCACTCCATTCGATATTTTGTTTACGTTTATTACCAAATGTTAATTTCTTTGCTAAAATTTTGTTAACAGTTGCAACGGCAACCCACACGGTGCCCACAGGTTTATCGGGTGTGCCGCCATCGGGGCCGGCTATGCCTGTAACTGCCAATGCATAATCTGATTTAAAATTCAGTAAAGCGCCTTCTGCCATCTCTATGACAGTTTCCCTGCTTACTGCCCCAAACTGTTCAAGCGTTTGTTTCTTTACATCTAAAACACGCTCTTTCAATCCGTTTGAATAGGATACCACCCCTCCCAAAAATACTTTTGATGATCCGGGGTGCTGTGTAACCAGGTGGGCAATATATCCGCCGGTGCAACTCTCGGCAAGGGATAACGTCAGGCCTTTTTCTGCCATTAAATTTAATATGGCTTTTTCAACAGGTATGTCTTCTTCCGCTACCACTACATTGGCTACCCGTTCAATAATCTTAGCCGCAAATTCATCTATCTTTTCTTTTAACAATGTTTCAGTTTCCTCGTACCCGCTAAGCCGCAACCTTACCTGGCCAAGCTTTGGCAAATAGGCCAGTGTGATATATGAAGGGAGCGAATCTTCAATATCTGCAATCCTTTCGGCTAAAAATGATTCCCCTTCACCAACAGTTAAAATGGTTTTATGAATGATGTACGGTAGTTTTAATGACGATTTGAGTTTGGGGATTACCTCCTCCTCCATCATGTACATCATCTCATGCGGCACGCCCGGCATTGCTACATATATTTTACCCGCTTCATTAAACCACATACCGGGCGCAGTACCATTTTTATTTAAAATAACCAGGCAATTTTCGGGCACCTGGGCCTGTAGCCTGTTCACTTCAAGCAGGGGCCTGTGGTAAGGGGCAAAAATATTGATTACATTATCAAGGGCATCCTGGTTTTCAACCAGTTGAACCCCAAAATATTCAGCAATTGTTTTTTTGGTGATATCGTCTTTCGTCGGCCCAAGCCCGCCGGTTATCAGGATTATGTCCGCCCTGGCGCTTGCTTCAGCAAGAGCGGCAAGGATATGCTGCCGATCATCAGATACAGACGAAATTTGTTTAACGCGGATACCGGTATCATTCAGCCTGGCTGCCATCCAGGCTGAATTGGTATCAACAATTTGCCCTATAAGGATTTCATCGCCAATTGTAATTATTTCTGCAAGCATTTTTTATTGTTTAATTTCCATTAAAATTCTGGTTGTTGGTGTAATCACTCCTTTTACTAAGTTTTAAATCCTGCAAAATTGGCGCTCTAACCTTCAATGTAACGTTATACGATTTATAAACGCCAAAGGGGACCCACTGAAAGTTAAGGTCCCAGCAGTGAAGGTCGCGGTAAATCGCAAAGGAAGTTACAGCCAGCTTGCCTACCCTTAAGTCATAGTTGGTGTTGTATTGAACCTTCCACCCCTTTGTAATAGTTACATCGCCGCTTAACATCACAGTGTTAGAGTTTGAGGTATATGTAACATTATTATGGTAGCTAAAACTATAATTCAACGAAAGGTTCCAGGGTACATTAAAATCTATATAAGCGCTTGGGTCGCTGTTAATTAATGCAAGTCTTTGTGCCTCCTGCGGGTTAATAGTTTGTAAGGTAGTGCCAGGAACAACCGGGCGCGGATTAAATGTAGACTGGTTTAAACTGCCGCTCATAGAAAAACTTAAATTTTGAAGCACTGGTAGTTTACCATCCTGGAATGTATAGCGGTTAATTTCCAGCGGGGTGCGTCTTATTTGTCCGTTGTGGATAGAATCTATCACCAGGGTCTCGTACGCATTAAATGAACCGAACAAGCTAAGGTTTACTTTTTGATGTAATATTGCCGTGTGCGCCGAAAACGATATGGGCGAAAGCCGGAGCGAGTCTTGCGCAAAATTATAGAATGTGGAAAATGTCAAACCCTGCAATAAATCAACCTTTTTTGGCTTACCTGATGTATCGGTGGCTTTAGGCTTAAATTTAGCCTGTATAATATTATCCAGGGTAAACCCTATTGCCGCCTGCTTGCCCGCCGAAGGGAAACCATCCTCGAAAGTGGAGTATAATTGACTTGTATATGGATATGGCACAGTGGCATTACTTACTATAGTTTTATAGTAGCCAAAACCAGGGGCAGAAAAATCAGGGTTGTAACTAAAATTAAGGCTTGGGGTCATTACATGCCTTATTGCCATTAAATTCCCTTTTTTAAAATCTATTTCACTATAAATTTTTGTTGATAAACTGGTACTCAATGTGTACATCCCGGCCCTTTTAAACCCGTTGACAGTATCTGTCACTAACGAGTCGAGCCCGGAAATACTGCCCCTTGCAAAGCTTTTTTTGATAGATTGCAAATACCAGTGCTCGATATAATTAACACTGGTGCCAAATTGAAAATATTTTAAAACATTTAAACTTAAACTAACAGGTATAGTGTGCACGATAGACGTCTGCAGATTTTTTATTAAATTGTTACCTTGAAATAATTCTGCCTCAGGCAGGTTGTTAATTGAATTGGAAGCTTGCAGGTTATAGAGGACAGTTATTTTTTGATACCATTTTTGGTCGCCAACCCTATCTTTTGAATCAAACGGGCTAATGGATGCCATTGAAAAACTAAGTGTAGGTAACTCCAACGAAATAGTTTTATTAGTCAGGTCCTGGCTATGTGAAAGGCCAACGCTCAAATTAAAAGGCGTGCCTTCCCATGTCTTGCTGTAGTTGATGGTAGATCGTAAACTGTTTTGTGTAAGGGCCTGAAGGTTATAATTGCTGATTGACGGGTCATTCCTGTAAAAACTCGCTGTACCGGCGTTAACCGATGCGCTGAAAGTGCTGCCCGGGTTTGAATTTGGATCCTGGCTGTGCGACCAGGTAACATTAAAATCCCTGGTTGGCGGATCGCCGGGGAGCCCGTAATTATGGGAGCCATAACTTAAATTAAAGGTACCGCTATATTTATAGCGTTTTAAATACCGAAATGATTCATTTATCTCGTACGATCCTTTTGAATAAATGGTACCCATACTGGTAAGGTCCATATAATCGTTTATACCGAGATAATAACCGAAGCTACGGAGATAAAACCCCAACTGCTGATCTTCGCCGAATGTGGGGATAATTACACCTGATGACCGGGTATCAGGTTTCGGGAAAAATCCAAAGGGTATAGCCAAAGGGAGCGGTATCCCTTCAATCTCAAGGTAGGCAGGCCCGGAAATTATACGGTTTTTTTCGGCAATACCCCGAGTAATCACTATTCCAAAATGGGTTTCCGGATATGGCAGGTCGCAGGTGCTATAAATCACATTCCGGTAAGCAATCTCTGTTTCATTTAATTTTTTAGCCTCGCCGCCCGAAAGGTAACTTCCGTCCTGATCAGATGAAGGGTTATAAAGTTTCCCCCTTTTTGTTTGGTAATTAAAAAGCAACGAGTCGGACAGGAGCGGTTTATCTTTGCCTTGTTTGGATATTGGCCTGCCAATGTACCGGTGCGTAACCGGGTCAATACTGCCTTTAGCAAATATGAGGTGATTTTTTTGGTCAACCCTTATATACTCGGCATCCAGCTCAAAGTCTTCATAAGTTACGCGCGCTTTCCCGTAAAAGTAGGTAATTTGATGATCATGGTCAAAAATTGTGGAATCTTCAGCATGTGATTTTACCTCTGATTGTAAGCCGCCTGAATTCTTTTTGGTCGTATCATTTTTAACAACTGCAACTTTTGTTCGTAAAGTTCCCTTAGATTTTTTACCTTTAGTCGGTTTATTTCCTGTAATACTATCCGCCTTTATAATAGTATCCGCTAAATACCTATAGCTATTGAAGCGGCTTTTATACGGGGCAGCATCCACATTTGCTATTAAAATAATTACGGGCAAAAAAAACAGGCTTATGAATTTCAAAATAGATTATGAATAGTATTTTTGCAGATATAATTAACAGCGCTCAAAAATAATGAAAAATAAGGCATTGAAAAGATTGATTTATAGTTTATCGTTATTATTGACATTTGTACCGTTCTGTTCATTTGCATTAATAACCTCTTTAAAACATGATACTGTAACAACTCCTGGCTATAAGCTTAAAACCATTATTATTGATCCAGGGCATGGTGGCAGTCATCCATCCGGCGCACCGGGTAATTTTTCCCATGGCGCTTCGGGCTCGTATTCTTTCGAGAGAAATGTAACGCTTGCCCTGGCATTAAAATTGCAAAAAGCAATACAAAAAGAAATACCCGGCTTAAATGTTGTGCTTACCCGCACCACCGAAGATGATGTTTCTTTTCAAAAAAGGGCCGAAATTGCCAACGAAAACAAGGGCGACCTTTTTATTTCGCTGCACTGTAATTCATTGCCCGACAGGCATATCCGAGAGGTTATTGGCCATAAGCGCCACAAACCTATTTACCGGACTGTTTCAGTTCCCGACCACTCGGGCAGGGGGGTTTTAATGCTGGTGTATGGCTTTT
>DATCES010000274.1:0-6655 GCA_036509935.1 Mucilaginibacter sp. | reverse complement strand
AGCGTTTTATAAAGGGATAAAAAATATTTTGTTTAAAAAATGCATGAAAATTTTGTTTGTATGAAAATCCCCCTCATCAACCCTATAAAAAAATTGCCGGCGTTAATTTTCCTTTTAATTTTATTGGCATCAAAAACCTATTCCCAAACCATCCCGGTTGGAAATTATGCGGAAACTATTGCGCGTATGAATCAGCTTTTGGGCATTAGTGACGATTTATCTTCATTTACACAGCACCCGGTAAACAGTGCATTTAATGCTAAAGGTGATTCTGCTCTTCAAAGCATGATTGCAAGCAAAAACGTGGTCCCGGAATTTAAGCTTTTCGGGATACCTTCAAGTGTAAAAATACTGCCTTTTACATGGCTCAATGAATATAATTCTAAATTGCCTTTTGGGTACAATAACGGGCCGCTGTATCCCAATGTCGGTTATCAAACCATGATTACCGGGGGCGTATTTATAAAGGCCGGGTTACTGAATATTCAATTTAAACCAGAACTTTTACACGCAGAAAATAGCACTTTTTTAACATTCGCGGATGTTCAGGCTAATTATAAATCAACGATTATACCTCTTTTCTTTAATAAAATCAACGGACTTGATGCTCCTGAAAGATTTGGCCCCTACGGCCTTAGTTATGCCGGCATGGGCCAGTCAAAAATTACGCTAATTTATAGGGATATAGAAGCAGGCGTTTCTACAGAAAATTTGTGGTGGGGGCCGGGCATACAAAACTCCATTATGCTGAGCAATTCGGCGCCCGGCTTTTTACACTGGACATTTAATTCCGTAAACCCGGTTAAAACCGCAATCGGTTTATTTGAATGGCAATTAATCGGGGGGCGCCTTGACCAATCCGGCTATACCCCTTACGATCCCGGCAAATTAACTAATTACAACGATAATTTACTATACTCCCCAAAGCCCAGGGTTACACGGTATATTTCTGCGTTTACCGCCAACTGGCAGCCCAAATGGATACCGGGGTTTTTTATAGGCATTTCGGGGAATGATTACATGGATAAAGATTCCACGTACAATCAAATAAGTTCCTTAAAAAGATTGGTGGCGGTATTTTTCCCTGCATCGAATAAGCAAAATGCCGTTATAGGCGGTGATGGCCAGAAGTTTTCGTATGCGATAAATTTCCGCCAGGTATTTCCCCGGTACAATGCTGAAATATATTTTGAATACGCGAAAGATGATCATGCTGCTAACTTAAGGGATTTTTTAATAGAGCCGGAAGATGCAACCGCATATACCTTTGGGGCCGGCAGGCTATTTAAATTAACAGGCGATCAATTTTTGCAATTAAAAATGGAATTGACGCATTTGCAAGGTCCGGCAAATTTTTTAGTTAGATCGGAGAGTTCCTGGTATGAACACGGTGTTAATCCAAGGGACGGTTATACAAACGAAGGCAGGTATCTTGGCGCAGGGATTGGTCCCGGGAGCAACAGCCTTATGTTTGATATCAGTTACATAAGGGGGCTAAGTTCTTTTGGGATAAAATTTGAAAGATTTGTGCATGATAATGACTTATATTACTTTGCTTTTGCAGGAACAGGGAATTTTGTTTCGAATTGGGTTGATTTTTCAAATACCTTTTATGCCAATATAAAACTTAAGAAGTTCCTTATTTCTGCCGAATACACGCCTATATCTACTTTAAATTATGAATACCTGCAGCAGAATGACATATCCAATATACATGCGAGTATTACGCTGACCTATTTTTTTGATTAATAGCTATTTTATACTTTTTAATCTAAATTGCTTTATTATAGCCTGTTTAATTTTGTGATGAGAAATTTGTTATAGAATAAAATTTAAACAGGCTCTACCATTTTTAAAAAATAATTAGCGAATTTGTGGCAAGAGGCTTAATTTTTACGGTCAATTATATTGGCCCCGGTTTAGGTGGTGGGGTAATTACCGCCGTACAGCAACAGGCGATAGACAGTAACTATCGCATTGGTCAGGTGAAAATGGCATTTGCATATAAGATGATCTGCCGGGATACCATTGAAGAAAAGATACTCCACCTGCTGGAAAGGGAAAAACATCTTTCAGACATCATGATTGGCGGGTAAGATGGCTGCGCGAAAAATATGGCTATGAAGGATCTGGAATATCTGCAGAAATACGAAACCCTTAATAGATGGCTACAGGAAGTTTAATATTGTCCCGGGGCAACAATGATTTTAAACATTTTATCGTATTTTCTCCCCAATATTTTCTCCCCCTCTTTTATTTTAAATTTACAACAATTAAAACGATATTGCAAAAAAGCCTTCTTTAATCAGCTCTTTAATTGCGTTTTTATAAATATGAATAAAAAAATACCCTTATGGTTTGTTTTGCTACTTTTATACTTTTCCTTCATAATTACTATAACATTTGGCTGGGCAGTTTGGCACATAAAAAGTGATGGGCCATTATTTAAAGGTAAAACAGGCACTGTAATTATTTCCATTGCTTCGTTCCCGTCGCTAATCAAGGAAAGTTTTAAGGAGCTTTTCTATTCAAATCTTTTAATCAGACCTGATATCTATCCAAACATTAATGGTTTCAAATTCGAAAAAAGTTATGTAGACAGTAATTATATCCTGCTACCTACTTTCGAGAAGAAGCAGGGCCAATTTATAGTAAAGCTTATACGTCTTTGCGATCAAAAAACTATTCATCAATGGATACCCAACTTTAATGAAATAAAAAGAATAATGATTGGTAAAGATGGTTTTTGGGATAAGGCCGTTATAAATCAAATTATTTTGTTTCATCCATTACTTTCTCCGGATGGCTCTATCGTTTTTAATACTTACCTATCACCATTAATAAAAATTAATAAAGATTCAAAACTGGTGTGGATTTTAAACGGGGTTTTTCATCATTCCCTTGAGTACGATGCGGATGGAAATATTTGGTCACCTTCTATTATTGAACCTTCAAAATTTTTACCCCATTTTCTAAGTGGCTATTCTGACGGTGCGATAGCAAAAATTTCACCAAATGGTAAATTGCTTTTTAAAAAGTCCGTTGCCCAAATATTGGTTGACAATGGATACAGGGGATTGTTATTAGGTACAGGGGTCTACGAAGAAGATTTGTTGCATCTAAATGACATTCAGCCTGCATTAACATCAACCAAATACTGGATGAAAGGTGATTTATTGATCAGTATTAGGCATAAAAGCACAGTAATGTTATATCGTCCATCAACAAATAAAATTTTATGGTTAAAAACAGGGCCCTGGCTCAATCAACACGATGTTGATTTTGTTGACTCTACCCGTATAGGTATATTTGGCAATAATATAATTCGAATTAATTTTAATGTTCAACTTCTTATAGATGGGCACAATGAAGAGTATATATATGACTTTAAATCAAATAAAACGGAAACACCATATACCGAGTTTTTGAAAAAAGCAAAGGTATCCACTCTGTCTGAAGGCCGGTCGGACATATTACCGAATGGTGATTTGTTTATTGAAGAGACGAACAACAACAGATTATTAAGGGGCAACACAAAAGATATTATCTGGCAATATGTTGACCGTATTGACCAACATTCAGCTGCTGCACTTTCTTGGTCAAGATTTATTACCAAAGAAGAATTTAAAAAATTAACATTTTTGCAAAAAAATTAACAATTATGATAGTTGGTATTTTTATAATTAATTACATAGGGCCTGGTTTAGACGGAGGTGTTATTGCCGCTGTACTGGGTATTCTAGCTTCAATTGGTTTGGCATTATTTGCCATCATCTGGTATCCTGTAAAAAAGCTTATTGGGAAATTCAGAAACAAAAAGCATAAATGAATATTGCCATAATCAGTTATTTGTATATTGTTTTTTTTATCCTGGCAGTTTTAGCAGACCAGCTGCCTTTTTCGGTTATTATAAAAAGTATTACATTATTAGGGATAAATTCAGTTCAAACTATTCGGTCAAAAATTATTGAAGACGTGGTGAAGGGAAAAACTTTACTTGCTAATTCATTTGGCTTATTTAAACAATCCTTAATAATGTTTGCCTTTATTATACTGATAGCAGTTTGCGGATATGTTATATTATTAATCAGCATTCTTTTTAAACCATTAAGCTCTGTTATTTTATTGAAATATGTGATCACACTAAATGGGCTCATGTTATCAGTTATCTCTTTTTTTTCATACTTTTTATTAAAGAAACTGTATGTCAAAATCCGGTTATAGCGCTGCCTCCAGGTTTCTTCACCGCATTGCTTTGCATTTTAAAGCAATAACAGAGGTATCTTTTGATTTAGAAAATATGCTGATCAAAAAACAAGATGTGGCCTTTTCAGATAATCACGTTTTTATTTCTGGCCTGGCAAGGTCAGGTACTACCATGTTAATGCGGTATTTATATGAAACCGGCCATTTTAGGTCCTTAACTTACTTAGATATGCCGTTTGTACTTATGCCAAACGTCTGGAAACAACTGGCCCATAAAGCTTCTGCAACTCAATACAAGGAAAGGGCACATAAAGATGGGATCATGATTGGATTTGATAGCCCGGAAGCTTTCGAAGAGGTGTTTTGGAGGGTATTTTACGGCGAAAAATACATTTGCAAAGATCGGCTGTTATTGTACCCAATTGACCAGGATATTTTAAATAAGTTTAAAGATTATGTAAGGAATATTTTGCTAAGCAGAGATACAGTTAATCAAACCCGGTACCTGTCAAAAAACAACAACAATGTGTTGCGGTTTCAGTATTTAAAACAATGCTTGCCGCATTCACAAATCATTATTCCTTTCCGTGAACCTTTACAGCATGCAATTTCATTACTAAATCAGCATAAGCATTTTTCAAAAATTCAAGCTGAAGATAAATTTACTTTGGATTATATGAACTGGCTCGGGCATTTTGAGTTTGGGCTAAACCAAAAATCATTTTTTTTAAATGATGAAGAAACATATACTGAGATGGGCAAATATGACAAAATGGATATAAATTTTTGGCTGTTGAACTGGAAAAATTATTATAAGTATGTTAATGATCAGCACACTGAAAACGCTATTTTTTTTAACTATGATAAGTTTTGCCAAAACCCAACGCTGGAATTGTCAGGTTTATTTAAAAAATTGAATGTAATAAGCCCGGCAATCCAATTACGGCCTTTTAAACCACCGTTTAAAGTTATAAATGGCTACGACAAACGCTTATTACAGGAATGTGGTTCAATTTATAAACAGCTTGAAAACAAGTACTGGTTATGGTTTAATAAAAAATCGTGAGTGAATTTTTTAAAAATAAGTTTAATAATTATTGATGTATTCAAGTAAAGCAAGGCATTTAGCAAAAACTATAACCTGGCGGATTGCCGGGACCATAAGCACCATAATACTGGCATGGGCTATTACAGGCAACCCGATGTGGGGATTGAAAATTGGCGGTATTGAGGTGATCGGCAAAATGGTACTCTATTACTTTCACGAAAGGATATGGTATAAAATAAATTTTGGGCTTGCCGAAAGGAATTCAAAAAGAATCAAAAATTCGCCTGCTAAATCGGGATTTATTGTTCCCCAAACTTTTTTTATTGACAGGGAATACCGTCAGCGGTTATTAAATCAAAAAGGGATTGTTATTTGGTTCACTGGTTTATCCGGATCAGGAAAAACAACCCTGGCAAATGGTTTGGAACAAGAGTTATTTAAATCAGGCTTTAAAACGTTTATCCTTGATGGTGACAACCTGCGAAGCGGTTTATGTAAAGACCTGGGTTTTTCAGAAGGGGACAGATCGGAAAATATCAGGCGGGTTGGTGAAGTTGCAAAATTAATGATGGAATCGGGCATAATTGTTCTTTCGGCATTTGTAACCCCATTTGAAAAGGACCGTAACCTGGTTAGAAAGCTGATTGGGGAAAACGATTATATAAGTGTATTTGTTGACTGCCCTATAAAAGTTTGTGAAGAAAGGGACACAAAAGGACTTTACAAAAAAGCCAGGGAAGGTGAGATCAAAAATTTTACCGGAATAAGCTCACCCTTTGAGGTTCCTGAAACATCAGACTTAACGCTTAAAACAGCCTGGTTTCCGAAAGAAGTTCTTATTGCAGAGTTGCTAAATTTTATTAAACCAAAAATTGAATTAAAATTAGCTGAAAAAGGCGCATTAAATTAGCCTTCCCCTGTTGTTATCCTATTTTTAAAGTTTCTTTAACTTCCTTTTAAATGCAAATTTAACGCGTTAATAATTTGAAATGCACCGTGTGTCACGAACTTCACAAGAAGATGCTGTACAACTGATGGAGGGAGGCCCTTCGGAACCGCTGTTCACGCAGGGGTTTCAATCCACCGTAAGGTGCTGTCGTCAAAAGCTGCAGTATTGAACGTTACGGCTAAAAGGCTCCGGTACAGGAGTTAGGAAAGAGCTATGAAGATGAACGGAAGTGAACCATTGAAGAAGCGTCGAAAACAAAACGGACGATGTCGGAACCTGTTTTTGGTGTTAAACAGGGATAAGCAACAGGGGAACGTGATTACTGCTGTTGCGGCATCCGGCGTAGAGATGGCATGAGCATAGTTCAGGCAGATGTATGGAACGTGAGAACCTTCGTCCTGATGATAAGGGAAACGGCACAAGTGGAGAACCCATGAGGCTAAACGTACCGA
>DATCES010000273.1:0-2140 GCA_036509935.1 Mucilaginibacter sp. | reverse complement strand
CTATTGACGTGCATATCCGCAAACTCCGCGAAAAACTTGGCGATGATATTGTTGCAACGGTTAAAGGCGTAGGTTATAAGTTTGACGGGTAATTTCCTAATGATAATTCTATTAAAAAAGCGGGTTGTTTCAAAGACAGCCCGCCTTTTTACGTAGAAATTGTAATTGCGATTGGTAAAATTTGAGAAATTATGAAGGGGGAACGACAAATAAAAAACTAGAATACGAACGAGGAACGAGTGAAGCAATCTCGTCGCTGACAGGTCAACCTGTGTGCAGGGCGACGAGATTGCTTCGTGCAATGACAAGTTTTTTATCGTTTTAAGGCTTCTTAATGCGTGGCAACAGCTTTTTTCTTAGCTATTACGGCAGATTTTGCTTTTGATGTTTTTGCTGCCACAGCATTTTTAGCCTTAGCAGTTTCGGCTTTAGCTTTTGTGGTAATTGCCTTTGCTTTGTTTTCAGCCTTAGTTTTTATATCGCTGGCAATTGTTTTTGTTTTAGCGATGGTAGCAGCGGTTTTGTTTGCCGCGTTTCTTTTAGTAGCAGCCGTTTTTTTAGCGACAGCAGTTTTTTCGGCATTAACTTTATTTTTCAAATTATCATAAGTGTGTTCTGCCGTATCTTTTAACTCTCCGGCTTTCTCTTTGGTTTCGTCCCAAATTTCTTCAATTGTTTCTTTTACCTTTTCGAAAAATCCCTTTTCTTTAGGGTTAGTTGTTTTTGTGCTCATGGCAAATATACTTTAGGGTTATTAATTTATTTGTTTTTCAGATATATTTAACCGTTTTGGCGTGCTATTGTTTTGTTTATATTAATAAATTACTGGTCGATGATCGGCATCAAACCGATGTTTGTTTTAATAACCGTATTTTTGCCGGCTATTGAATAACTATGAAGCTCCCGAAATTTGCAGACCTGATACTGTTTGAAGATGATGATATAATTGTGGTAAACAAACCGCCGTTTATCAGTTCGCTGGACGAGAGGGAAGGCGGGGAGGTAAATATGCTGCGTTTGGCAAAGGCTTACTCACCGGATGCACAGATATGCCACCGGCTTGATAAAGAGACCTCCGGCGCCTTAATAATAGCCAAAAATCCCGAAGCATACCGCACGGTATCCATGCAATTTGAAAAACGCAAGGTAAAAAAGGTTTATCATGCCATTATTGATGGCACCCATGTTTTTGAAAACCTGAAAATAGACCTTCCTATTTTAAATGTGGGCAAAGGCAACGTAACCATCAGCAGGCAGGAGGGAAAAAAGGCCGAAACATGGTTCCAGTCGTTAAAATATTTTAAGCATTACACATTGGTAGAGTGCAGCCCGGTAACGGGCCGTATGCACCAGATACGTATCCACCTTGCAACACAGCGGGCCTCCATCGCCGGCGATGAAATGTACAAGGGCCAGCCTGTTTTTTTATCGAAGCTAAAACGTAAATACCATTTAGGCAAAGACCAGGAAGAACAGCCCATTATGAAACGCTTTGCCCTGCATGCTTATGAGGTAAGTTTTAAACTGGTAAACGGCGAACCGATAACTATCCATGCGCCATATCCTAAGGATTTTGACACGCTGTTAAAATTATTGGAAAAGTTTGATTTGTAAGGAGTCAAAAAAAACAAAAAAAGACTTACGAAGTTTTGAAAACTTCGTAAGTCTGCGGGTATGCATACTCACCAACTACGTAGTATATCCCAGCAACTTCATTACCTGCTTGCTGTTCTGCTCCTCTCCAAAAACCTCAAAGTTGAATGTTTCATCGCGGTTGCGGCGGATGATGACATGTTTTGGCGAAGGCAGCAGGCAATGATGGATGCCGCCATAGCCGCTCAGTACTTCCTGGTAGGCCCCGGTATTAAAAAAGCCGATGTATTGCACTTTACGTGTTTTTGGCATAAAAACACTGTTCATGTGGGCTTCCTGGTTGTAATAATCCTGCCCGTCGCAGGTGATGCCACCTAAGTTAACACGTTCATATTCCGAATCCCAATTATTTACCGGCAGCAATACATATTTTTGATTTAGCGCCCAAACATCAGGCAGGTTGGTGATGAACGAACCGTCAAGCATCAGCCATCGTTCGCGGTCGTTTTGTTGTTTGCGGCCCAAAACCTTATATAAAATACCCGAT
>DATCES010000272.1:0-2449 GCA_036509935.1 Mucilaginibacter sp. | reverse complement strand
GAAAGTCGGAAAGTCCGAAAAGTCGGAAAAGATTGAAAGACGAAGAATTATTTATTTCTTGGGCTAAAAAAAAATGAATAACAACATTTTTTTCTTTCCTGACTTTTCGGACTTTCCTGACTTTCGGACTTAAAATACTATCTTTATAGCAAACCCTGTTGTGAGATGCCATACCAAAACCGGAGATCAACGTATGCCAGTTTTATACTGATCTTTGTATTGATTAAAATAAGTTTAAACTTATTGGCGATGTCCCATTTCGGCTTTCACCGGGATGAGTTTTTACACCTTGTACTTGCAGATCATTTGGATTGGGGCTATAAGGAGGTTCCGCCATTTATTGCACTGCTGGCAAAAATCAGTTCGGTAGTTTTTGGCAATTCTGTTTTCGCAGCACGTATATTCCCGACCATTTGCGGTGGGCTCATCATTTGGTTTACGGGTTTAATAACTGTTGAATTAGGCGGTAAAAAATTCGCTGTGGCCCTTGCCTGCCTGGCCATGATATTTTCCCCGGCTTTTGCTGCAACCGATTACCTTTTTCAGCCGGTTGTGTTTGATCAGTTTTGGTGGGTGATGGCCGTTTGGCTGCTTACAAAATACAGCAATACGTCATCAATTAAATACCTGTACTGGCTCGGCGTAGTGGTTGGTTTGGGTATGTTAACCAAATACTCCATGTCGTTTTTCGCGTTTTCCCTGCTTTTTGGCCTCGCCATCAGCAAACAACGTAAAATGCTGCTCAACCGGCATATTATTGGCGCGGCATTAATAGCCCTGATTATATTTTTACCCAACCTAATATGGCAGATAACCCATCATTTGGCGGTAATTACCCACATGAGAAACCTGCGTAAATACCAGCTGGATTATATTAAACCATCTGATTTTATTAAACAGCAATTAATGGTTAATGGCCTTGCTTTGCTGGTATGGCTTACCGGGTTAATATTTTTATTGTTCTCGTTCAGGCTGCATAAGTTCCAGTTCCTTGCCATTGCTTTCGTTTTGATATTTACTTTTTTATTAGTGATGAACGGTAAAAGCTATTATTTGTTCGGCGCTTACCCCATGCTGTTTGCCGCCGGCGCGTTTGGTTTCGAAAGATGGTTAAAAACCAGCGGTAATGCCCTGCGCGGAGTAGTAATAGCGGTTTTTACCCTTCCGAACCTGATTTTATTTCCGATAGTGCTGCCTGTTTTACCACTAAACCAAACATTGGCCTTTTTTAGGTTTGCAGATAAAAATCTGCCTTTCATGCGGTTTGCTGTAACCTGGGAAGACCATAAAGTGCACGCTACCACGCAGGATTATGCAGATATGTTAGGATGGAACGAAATGACCGCCCTTGTTGCCAAAGCCTGGCAAAGCCTTACCCCCGATCAACAAAAACACACACAAATTTTTGCGGATAATTACGGCGAGGCAGGCGCAATACATCTTTTAGGCAAACAATACCATTTACCCGAAGTAATTTCCCTCGCCAGCAGTTTTACATTATGGGCGCCTGATAACCTTGACGGGCAATATATTATTTATGTGGATGACCAGGGCGGGGGCAACATAAATACATTCAAATCGTGCCTGAAAAGTTACCGCAAAGGGGGGGAAGTAGAAAACCCTTTAGCGCGGGAAAAAGGAACAGCCGTTTTTATTTTAGTACATCCGGGCCAGGCTTTAAATGCGCGGTATAAGAAAGAGCTTGCGGAGAAAAGAATGGAATGATTTGAAAATTTGACGATTTGGTAATTTGAAAATTATTTTCCGTGAATTAACTTAATTACACGCCCATCTTTGGCAGAAAAAACAATCAAAAACGTCCCTCCCATCATGCCTTCAGGCAGTGTACCGCTTAGGAGCCAGAATACATCGATCAAATAAACCTCATAAGGTTTTTCGTTAATGACGGCATCCTTGCCATAAGTTTTAAACAGAACCGGTTCAACGGCAGCGATCGCGGCTGGAGCATTGGCAATGGCCCTATTAACAAATAAGACCGGCTGTTTTTTTGATGTGTCAAGACTTCTGAAGACTTCCGTTTTTAATTACTTCGGAAGTCTCACGCGTGTTAAACCTTTCACCCTTTACCTTTCACCCTTTACCTTTCACCCTTCACCTTTTCAATCAGGCTGAAATGGCGTTGATAATATCATACTGCGTAATAATCTCAATAACCCCTTCGCTTTCCACCAGTACAGCTATATTATCCTTGTTTATCATGGCTGATATTTTATCAATTGAAGTGTTCAAATCAACAAAAGGGAACGGGGCGGTAATAATATTTTTAATAGGCTGTGATTTTATGGACGGGTTTTCTATCAGCGAATTTAATATATCGCTTTCAGTGATCTTGCCAATTACCATGCCTTTTTGTGTTACCGGTATCTGCGAAATATTAAGCGATTTAATGGTATTTATGGCTTCCAATATCGTTTTTTCGCAATCAATA
>DATCES010000271.1:0-2467 GCA_036509935.1 Mucilaginibacter sp. | reverse complement strand
TGACCTGATGGACGAAATGGAACAAACCGCCAAAGAACAGGCGCTGGCAAAAGGAAAAGTTGATGGTTTTGGTGAAGAAGAGAAGTTGCATTTATACCATATTATAGGGATGGGCGCCTTAAAATACTTCCTGCTCAAAGTTGACCCTAAAAAGCGGCTTTTGTTCGACCCAAATGAGTCGGTAGAATTAGAGGGGCACACAGGGCCATTTATTCAATATACGCATGCACGTATAAGATCGGTTTTAAGAAAGGCAGATGTTACGGGTATAAATAAGGCAAAAGAATATGCGGAATTAGCTCCCGAAGAACGTGACCTGATTGTTGCTTTAACCCAATTTCCCGAAATTATAAAGCAGTCTGCCGAAGCCTATAGTCCGGCTATCATAGCTAATTATGTTTATGAACTGGCAAAAAACTATAATAAGTTTTATCATGAAAACCCCATACTACAGGCCGGGGACGAGGCTGCAAAGCAATTCAGGCTACAGCTATCGGCGGCATCGGGCAAAGTAATAAAAAAGGCAATGGCTTTGCTTGGCATTGAAGTGCCGGAGCGGATGTAAAGTAGCAGTTAATAGTAGCAGTAGCAGTTAGAAATTGGTTAACTGCTACTGCTACTAAAAAACTGCAACTATCTTAATTCCAGTGCCCGCGGCGCCACCTGTAACCACGATCGGTATGTTCCCATGCACATGATGACAGGAATAAGGATGCTTTTAAACACCAATGTACCCCCCTGCATCAATAACTGCTTTTTTATCAATTGCATCAAATTGGGGTATATGCCCCAATAAATGAAGCCCCGAATTCCCTAAAATAAATTCTTTTGAGCAAACATCATCCACCCCGTTAAATATTATCCCTTTTATCGGGATTCGTTCCTGTTTCAGCACATAAATTGATAGCAGCGTATGGTTAATGCTGCCCAGATAATTTTGCGAAACAAGGATAACTTCCGCATCTAACTGCCTTATCAAATCAATCATCAAAAACTTATCATTCAGGGGCACCATTAAACCGCCTGCGCCTTCAATAATCAGTGTATTGCTTGTTACCGGAAGCGTGATTTTTTGCGGATCGATAGTTATCCCGTCAATTGCCGCCGATTTATGGGGCGAAAAGGGTTGCGACAGCCGGTAAGCCTCCGGATGAAAAAATGATGTGGTATTACTTACCAGGCTTTTAACTCTATCGGTATCGCTGCAATCCAGGTCGCCGGACTGAACCGGTTTCCAATAATCAGCTTTCAGCTTTTCAACTAAAACGGCAGATACAATTGTTTTACCTATCCCCGTACCAATCCCTGTAATAAATATGGGTTTATTAAACATCTGTTATTTTATTTATAATATCAGTTAATAATATTATCTCGGCCGCTGTATTAAATGAATGTAAACATATCCTAACCCTTTCGCTGCCGGCCGGCACCGTAGGGCTAAGTATTGGCCGCGCATCCAAACCGTTATTTTGGAAATGAACGGCAATATCCTTTGCTTTTTCATTGCTCTTTAATACAATGCACTGTATAGCGCTGTCACTGTTTATTAATGGGTATGTACCATTATTTTTCATTTTTTGTTTAAACAGATTTATATTATTGCGGAGCAATTCAATTTCATTGGATGCCTGCAGCAATAATTGATATGCCATTTTTACAGCAGCCAACTGATTAAACGGGGCCGCCGTTGTATAAATAAATGGCCGCGCAAAGTTTATCAGGTATTCCCTTAATAAATTACCGCCCAATACAATTGCCCCATGGCAACCCAATGCTTTCCCGAAAGTGACAAGCCTTGCAAAAACCTGGTTTTGCATAGGGCCATCTATTAAACCCAGGCCATATAATCCAACTGCATGTGCTTCATCAACAATTAAATTGGCCTTGTATTTATTTGTCAATGCTAATATTTGATTAATTGGCGGCGTATCGCCGTCCATGGAGTAAACGCTTTCAATAGCTACATAACAATTCCCTTTAGCCTGCTTTAATTTATCCTCCAGGCTTTGCAGGTCATTATGTTTAAAAATATAACGATTTGCATAACTTAAACGCGCGCCGTCAATAACAGAAGCATGTATCAGCTCATCTGTAATAATAGTATCGCCCCTTTGGGGGATTGATGAAAATATACCCAGGTTGGCATCGTAGCCCGAGTTAAAGATCAGCCCGGCTCCGCTTTTGTGAAGGGCCGCAATGTACCGTTCCAAACCTTCCGCGTAAGCGGAGTTCCCCGACAAAAGCCTCGAACCGCTGGATCCATTTGATATTACCCCGCTGTTTTTTATTTCATCATCAATTTTATTTTTCAGTATTGCCGAGCGCACAAACCCCAGGTAATCGTTTGAACAAAAATCAACCAATGTATTACCAGGTTTTAATGTCCTGTAATTACCGGCAGTACGCCTTTCCTCCAGTTTCTTTTCAATAAATATCTCAGATCGTTTCAATGTTTACAATTTTTGCT
>DATCES010000270.1:0-4227 GCA_036509935.1 Mucilaginibacter sp. | reverse complement strand
AGGAATAGTGCTGCTTTTACTTCGGATAGGCACTTTTGAATCGGGAATGTTTAAAAACATAGAGCAAACAAGCATATCAAAAGGGAATTTTTTTATGCTTGTCAATAATTTGGCCCGTTTCAAAAAATATATTTACTGCATTTTAATAGGGGCGCCACTTTGGTATGTGGTTGGCGTTTTAATTTCATTACAGCCGGAATTTGGTATAGCCCTGCACGCTATTGGTAAATTAAATGCCGGGGATGGTATTTTATACGCTTATATTGGCATCGCACTTGGTGGTATAATTGCGGGCCTATTATCACAGGTAACCAAGTCAAGGAAACTGACTATGTTTATTTTCCTCACCTTATCGGTGGTCAGCGTTATTGTTTACTTAAGGTCAACAGGGCTTACAAGCCGGCAATTTTTATGGCTATGCTTTTTTATGGGATTTGCCGTTGGCTATTGGACAACATTTATAACTATTGCAGCGGAGCAATTTGGTACTAATATCCGCTCAACGGTGGCTACAACGGTCCCAAATTTTGTCAGGGGATCCCTCATTCCTATTAATTTTGCTTTTGCCGCATTAAAAACCCATTACGGTATGATTACCAGCGGCTATGTTATGATGGCCATCCTTACTATAATTGCACTATTTTCTGTAAGCCAATTAACCGAGACTTTCGGTAAAGACCTGAATTATGTTGAGGTTGATTGAAGGACTGAATAATATTTTAACCCAATCAAGCGCTTACTTAATCAACCTAATAAATTAAATTTGCTCCGATGATCAACAAGGAACAAATAGTTATAGACTACCAGCTAATACAGGATGAAATTTGTGCTGCGCTGGAATTAGCGGATGGTAATGCACGGTTTGAGGAAGAAAAATGGGAGCGGGAAGGCGGCGGCGGCGGCCGCACGCGCGTAATTCAAAATGGGAATGTTTTTGAAAAAGGGGGAGTAAATTTCTCTGCCGTACATGGCCGGTTGCCGGATTCCGTAAAAAAAGCCCTGAGAGTTGAGCAGGATGACTTTTTTGCAACAGGTATATCCATAGTTATCCATCCAAATCATCCGATGGTTCCGATCATTCACATGAATATCCGTTATTTTGAAATGCCTTCGTCATTTGGCGCAGGCGGGGAGCCTGTGCGTTGGTTTGGAGGTGGTATCGACCTTACCCCGCATTATGTTTTTGAGGAAGATGCCAGGTATTTTCACGCCGGTTTAAAAGCCGTTTGCGATCAGTTTGACACGGATTTTTACCACCGCTTTAAATTATGGGCCGATGATTATTTTTTTATTAAGCACCGCAATGAAACACGTGGGATAGGGGGAATATTTTATGACCGTTTAACAGCAGGCAATGACCTAAGCTGGGAAACGATTTTTGCGTTTTCAAAAGCGCTGGGCCGTTCATTTATCCCTATATATGCGGAGCTTGTCAATCGCAACCGCGGTAAAGAATTTACCGGGGAACAGCAATTATGGCAATACCAGCGCCGCAGCCGATATGCCGAATTTAACCTTGTTTACGATGCCGGCACTAAATTTGGCTTAGAGACCAATGGCCGTATCGAATCCATATTGATGAGCCTGCCGCCAACGGCCAAATGGCTGTATAATTATCAGGCGGAGCCTGGAAGCGAGGAAGAGAAAACACAGTCTTTATTAAAAAAGGGGATTAATTGGGTGTGAGGAAATAAGTCCGGAAGTCAGTAAAGTCAGTAAAGTCCGAAAGAAGCTGCATTTTATAGGTTCGTGGGCAGTTTTTGGTAAAGTTAATTAGGTTATACATAGGAGCAAATCAATTCAAAATATTTACCCTTTCAGGGGTAACAGGTCGGTAGAAAAAAAACAAGATCAATTCTCGTGATGCCAGGTACGAAATTCAGACGATAGGTGCGCAGTATTTAAATTGTCGGAATAAAAGGGTTTGTTAGGTATTGCACCTACGGCGCAAAATCGCTGTTTTGTTTTTTTTTCTACCGACCTTTTGCTCCTAACGGAGCAATATTTAGAATGATATTTACCGATTAGAATGATCTTGGTCGTCGTTAAATCTGCCACTTTTCCTATTTTTATACGCGAAATACGATTAGAACTATGAAACTATCCTGTATCATCTTTATTGCAATGATTTTATATTCATTCCATAGTCCACCAACCCTTCAAGGCACCTGGGAATTTGTTGGCGGTACTTATAATGGCAGAAAGGAGGGGGCAACAGCAGGATACAATTTACAAAGAAAATATACTGCCGGCAATTATGAAGCTTTCGCGATGGAAAAAGGTTACAAAACTGAAAAATATGAAGCAGGAACTTATATTTTAAAAGGCGATACCTGTATTGAAACCGAAACTTTTTGCAGCCAGCCGTCAAAAATCACTAATATGCCTATCCATTATTTGTACACTATGAAGAATGACACGCTTACGCTAAAAGGAACATTGCCTACCAGGATGATAGTCGAAGAATATTGGAAAAAAATAAGATAATTATCAGGGCAACGGCATTAAAATAATTCAAGCCAAATCAGGGAGCCCCAACACATTTTTTTAACTGACTAATGGCCGAACATCAATTTATAAGTGGCATGGCACTTAAACTGGTGTGCCTGGATCCGCAAAGTCCAAAAACATGGTTTACAAAATTTTACAAAATTTATGGTTAAGAAAATGTAAATATATGATAATAAGTGACTTACATGGTTTAAATGGGCAAAACGTGGTTTACACATTTTACTGGGTTAAGCCGCGGGTTTTGTCAAGGACCGCACAATACTTTAGGTGCCGGGTGTTTATAGAAATTATGGCGATAAATTTTTTTTCGTAGCCCATCAGGCACTTGATTTACATCAGCAACGAAATGGCGGGATAGGGTAAATAAATTTTAACGTGTTTGCCCTGAAATAAATGCGAAATCATATATAAAAACCATAAATTTTCTTACCTTCGCAGGTCGTTTAAAAAACAATTTTAAACGGGCAATTATAGAAAATATCCGATACAAAAAATAAACATGGCCGAAGGAACAGAAAACGATAACCCCCATAAAGAAGACAGAATAATTTCTATAAATATTGATGAAGAAATGCGATCGGCCTACATTGATTATTCAATGTCGGTTATCGTTTCCAGGGCATTACCCGATGTCCGCGATGGTTTAAAACCTGTACACAGGCGCGTGTTGTACGGCATGCTGGACCTGGGTTTAAGCAACAACAAGCCTTATAAAAAATCAGCCCGTATAGTGGGGGAGGTGCTTGGTAAGTATCACCCGCACGGCGATAAATCAGTATATGATGCAATGGTACGTATGGCCCAGGAGTGGAGCTTGCGCTATCCTATGGTTGAAGGCCAGGGCAATTATGGGTCGATTGACGGTGATGAACCTGCGGCGATGCGTTATACAGAGGCCAGGCTTGAGAAAATAGCCGAAGAGATGCTGGCCGATATTAATAAGGATACCATTGATTTTCAGTTAAATTTTGATGATTCATTAGAAGAGCCGACTGTTTTGCCTGCCAAATTCCCTAATTTGCTGGTAAACGGGGCTTCGGGCATAGCTGTGGGGATGGCAACCAATATGGCCCCGCACAACTTAACAGAGGTGATTAATGCCACTTTAGCGCTAATTGACAACCGCCAGATAGAGGTTACTGAACTGATGAAATACATTAAAGGCCCGGATTTTCCAACGGGCGGTATTATTTATGGCTTTGAAGGCGCCCGCGAGGCATTTGAAACAGGCAGGGGAAGGATTGTAATAAGGTCAAGGGCTGAAATTGAAACCCATAATAACCACGAACGGATTATCGTAACAGAAGTACCTTACCAGGTAAATAAAGCGCTGATGATTGAGCGTACCGCCGAATTGGTAAATGCTAAAAAACTGGAAGGTATTTCGGCCATCCGGGACGAATCAAACAGGGAGGGTATCCGCGTTGTTTATGAAATAAAACGCGATTCAAACGCCGCAATTGTACTGAACAACTTATTTAAGTACACGGCGCTGCAAACATCGTTCAGTATAAACAATATAGCGCTTGTACATGGCAGGCCAATGATGCTGAACCTCAGGGACCTGATACATCATTTTGTGGAACACAGGCACGAAGTTGTTGTACGCCGCACAAAATTTGAACTTTCCGAAGCGCAGAAAAGGGCGCATATATTAGAGGGTTTGCTCATCGCTTTAGACCACCTGGATGAGGTTATTAAATTAATACGCGGTTC
>DATCES010000269.1:0-3343 GCA_036509935.1 Mucilaginibacter sp. | reverse complement strand
GCGTAAATTTTACCTTTATACCGTTTTACAACGGTGAAAATATGGTCCTTTAAACGTTGTAACAGCAACTCTTTGCTAACTTGTTTACCATCAGGCCCTGTAAACATCCACGCGGCTTCCTGATTGTGCCAGCATAGATTATGCCCACGTATTTTAATATGGTGGTTGACCGCGAAATCCACAATTGCATCCGCATTTTTCCAGTTGTACACATTTTCAGATGGATGTATGGGCCCCATCTTCATATCATTCTCAGGGGTGACACTATTAAACTCCCTGACTATTAAAGCGGAATCAGGGCCATGCAAGGCAGCGGTATTTACAGCCACCCCGATAGGAAAATAGTTTCGATAGTAATCTTTCAATCCCATGTTGGAATCAGCCATTTTAGCGGCCACCTTCGAAGTTGACCGAAAATTATGTCTGGGCGTACATTGCATTGTTAAGAAGGTAACGAACACAGCTGCTGAAAGCATACCGCCGTTTTTGTTTTTTTTTATAACGGAAAAAGATTTCATAATTGGTTATTTAGGTTACTATTTTAAAATTAACAATTTTAGGATGTCACAACGCGCAACAGCGCCGGTAATAATTTGAAAACAATTTATATGTGTTTAAAAAAAACGATTTCTCATTGAAACAATGAAAGTCGGCAATGTTTACCATGTTATTTTTAATAAAGTGATGCATTGTCTTTCTAAATCAAAATTAATTTTTGCAACCCCTTTTTCAGGAGTGATATATTTTGGTGAAGAAATTTTCTGGAGCTGGCCTGCAGCTTCCAATATTTTGTATTCTTCCGCAGTAGGTTCCTTTGGCGAACCCATCTTTTTCCACGCCGTAAAAGCATTACTATGCTCCTGATCAATTATATATTGTGTCAGTAACACCCGTTGCTGCGGAAGTCCTCTTATTATAACCGAAACTGCCGACGGCGGAACGCCGATGTCATTTTTATCATGGTAGTTCCAAACCATTATGCTGGCAGCATTTTTACTTTTTGTAGCTAATGCATTTATGTCAGGCTCTTTTCCCCTTACACTGGAGTCACGTATCGTGCTATAGTTTTGCCTTGAAGTTGATGTTGCAGGCACCCTGTCACCCTGCATCATACCCAGCATTCTGAATACATTCAAAACGGGTTTATCAATGCCATTAGTGGCCAGGTCCCTAAAGCCCCTGAAGTAAGGCTGGTTTTCAAATTCAAATGCCCATGTTACCGCACCAGCCAGATTAACGCCCCTGTTTTTAGCCATGTCATAGGTACGGGTCATCGCAGCTGCCATATAACAGGCGTACATGGTGCTGTTCCGGTAGGCATATTCAGGATGAAGGTCTTCCGAGCAGGCTGCACAACCTTCGGGATCTGATTCTCCGATAATTATGGGCAGATTTTTTAAAGAAGGAACAGATGAAACGATCTCAAATCCTTTGTCAATACTCCTTAGCTGGGCCCCCATATTCATCCACACCACCCCATCAATAAGTTTTGGAGCCCCTTTGGCATGAAAGGTTATAAAATCAAGCGGGGCACCCGTTTTTCCGGTAACATAATTCTTGCCGCCCACTATGTGCGTTAAAAACTTCCTTAAAAGTTCGCCGCCTGATTTGCCGTCAGGACTGGTGGTTTCAGGTCCCCCTATTTTTGCCGCGGGCAATGCCCGCTTTACTGCATCTGCAGTATAATCATATAATTTAATTAACTCTTCGGGGTTTCCTTTCCAGTAAAAGCTTAAATCAGGCTCGTTCCATACTTCCCAGTACCATCCTTCCACTTCGGTTTTGCCATAACGTTGCACCGAATGTTTTACCCATTGAAAAATCAGTTCGGCCCATTTTTCGTAGCTTTTCGGCGGGTATGCCCATCCTGAATAATGTTTCGGCTTAGTCTTATCCAAAACTGTCCCTTCATTTACGGGCCCCGGATTAACTGACAGGGCTTCCGGCATGAAGCCAATTTCCGCAAGGGGCTTCATACCGCGTTGAACATAGGTATCAAAAATGCTGTCAACAATTTTCCAGTTGTAAACCGCTTTTCCATTGGCATCCTCTGTATAGGCATTGGTAGAGCTCCATTTTAAGCCCGGCGTGCCATCGCCGCTGGTCAGCATATTATGGGCCCTCACATTTACCCTTACCGGGCTTAAGGCGGATAGTTCGGTTAATAATTTAATTCCATCTTTCATATAGGTGTAATTAGCTTCATCATATCCGAAAAACGTCCATACAGGAGGCAGGTTTCCCTGATTTTGCAATAAGTTCACATCTATGGATACCGGCGGCGTGCTACCTTGTCCATAACCAGGTAATGATGCCGCGAGTAACAAAAAGCAGACAAAATGCTTAGAAATAATATCAATGCTCATATAATTCGGTGTTGTTAAAATTCACACAGGAACATCTATTCAAAAATCCGCCTCATAAACAGCTTTTTTTATATAATAACCACATTCATATTTTATTCCGGTGTTATTTATTTACCCACAATTTCAATAATACAACGCCATGCGGCGGTATGGTAACAGGCGTCCTGAAGGCGTTAAATCCGGCAATATCCTGTTGCCGCCACAGATCGCGCGCCCTGGTAATATGGCCTGTTATGCCGTAAAAGCTGGCCTTATTCAAATTAGTTGTTTTAGAGGCATCGCCGCGGTTAAATGCTGCCAGTGCAAAGGTTCCATCAGCAAGGGGCTTCACAAAAAAGTCTATCGTACCGTTACTTCCCATACGTGTTGCTTGTTTACCTAATTCATCCTGATTTACATCCAAAACTTCATCGTTAGTCAATAATCCAAGGGTAAAATCATCCAGCTTATCAAGGTCACAGCCCAATATCAATGGCGCAGAAAGCATACACCAGAGCGTAATATGGCTATATTGTTCATCTGGTGTTAAACGGGTAGGTTTTACATTAGGCCCCCACCCTAATTCACCCACTACTAACATATCCGGGTCGTTCCAGTTTCCGGGTGCAGCAAAGGCTGCCCACTTATCTTGCGAAAAACCTATTTCGGATACAGAAAAATGCCAGAATGCATCGCCGTCCTGCCAGGCATCATAAATATCGCCGGTTGTGCGCCAGCTTTCTGCAAGTTTGCCATAAGCTTCCGCATCGGCTATTTTACCGCTGTTTGATAAACTAAAAACTATATCGTGCTTGGTTGCGTGCAAAGCCTTGCTCATTTCTTCGACGTGTGCTACATCTATAGACCAATCGTATTTTAAGTAATCCATACCCCACGCCGCCCATTGCATGGCATCGTTCTGAGCAAATGATACGGTCCCAAATTTATGCCCAATCTTCTTCCACTCGCCGCTTGCCGTTTCGGCACTTCCACCTGGA
>DATCES010000268.1:0-9816 GCA_036509935.1 Mucilaginibacter sp. | reverse complement strand
CACCACAGGCATATCATCATCTATTAATGCAATGGGGCCATGCTTCATTTCGGCGGCCGGATAACCTTCGGCATGGATATAAGAAATCTCCTTGAGTTTCAGCGCACCTTCAAGCGCTACCGGAAAAGAACTGCCCCGGCCTAAAAACAAAAAATTGGTTGAATCTTTAAATTCGGCAGCGATTGCTTTAATATGGTCGTTTGATTTTAATGCACGCTCAACCAATTCAGGTATCGAGTTCAGTTCGGTTAAATGTTCAACCAGTTTGGCCATGGTAATAGCGCCCCTTTGCTGTGCGATATAAAAAGCCATTAAAGTTAAAACAGTAACCTGGGCAGTAAAAGCTTTAGTTGAAGCCACACCAATTTCCGGCCCTGCATGTGTATAAACGCCGGCATGTGTAGTACGCGGGATAGACGCGCCAACTACGTTGCAAACGCCAAAAATAGTAGCCCCTTTTTCTTTTGCAAGCTCGATTGCGGCCATGGTATCCGCAGTTTCGCCGGATTGCGAAATGGCAATAACAAGGTCTTTTTCAGTAATAATAGGGTTACGGTACCTGAATTCTGAAGCATATTCAACTTCTACCGGCACACGTGCAAATTCTTCAATAAGATATTCGCCAACCAGGCCGGCATGCCATGATGTCCCGCAGGCAACTATTATAATGCGGTCAATATTTTTAAGCTTTTCTGTATAGTCTTTTATGCCGCCTAACTGCACTTTACCCAATTCAGGATAAATGCGGCCGCGCATACAATCGCGTATTGACCGTGGCTGTTCATATATCTCTTTCAGCATAAAGTGGTCATAGCCGCCTTTTTCAAGCACTTCTAATTTCAGGTCAAGTTCTTGTATGTAAGGCGTTTGTATTTTATTATCAATATTTTTTATCAACAGGTCCTCGCGCCGTACATAAGCTACCTCATTGTCGTTTAAATAGATTACATTTTTTGTGTACTCTACAATTGGCGTAGCATCAGAAGCGATGAAATATTCGCCCTTACCAACACCTATTACCATAGGGCTGCCTTTACGGGCAGCAATTAACAGGTCGGGTTCATCCTCGCTCATAATTACGATAGCATAGGCGCCGATAACCTTGGTTAAGGCCATCCTGACTGCCTCGCGCAGGTCGAAACCGGTTTCATTCTGAATATCTTCAACAAGGTGCACCAACACCTCGGTATCAGTATCGCTTTTAAAAATATGTCCTTTATTGCTGAGGGCTTCCTTAATGACGCCATAATTTTCTATTATGCCATTATGTATTATGGTAAGCTTCCTGTTCCCTGATGAATGCGGGTGCGAATTACGGTCGCTTGGTGCGCCGTGGGTTGCCCAGCGGGTATGGCCCATGCCCATTGTGCCCCTTAAATCAATGTCCTTAACAAAATTCTCGAGGTCCTTCACTTTACCGGCCTTTTTATAAACCTTTAGCCCTTTATCAAATAATGCAATACCCGCGCTATCGTAACCCCGGTATTCCAACCGGTGCAGCCCTTTTATAATTATAGGATATGCATCCCTAAAACCAATATATCCAACAATTCCGCACATAAATCAGCGTATTAAGTGTTATGTTAACAAAAGTAAAAAGATATTAGTCAGGATTGCGTGGCTTCGAACTTATTTTTTTATAAAAGCGTTTCTGAATAATAAATATCCATGCGCTAAAGAGGCAGTTTCCTACCCACCTTGGTGTATATGATATTTAACCTGATCCGATAGGGCGAACTTTTATCCGTACCAACTGCCACTGTCCGTGACGCAACCTGCGGGGTTACCTGATAATCAACCGATGATGCATTTGTATTATCAATAGGCGCTATATAAGTGCCGTAATCAACGGTTTTTCCGAGCATCAGGTCCTGTAGGTAAGCAGTTAAAATAAAATGATATTCATTCTGTAGCAGAACATAGAAACCCCCGAAAACAGCTTCTCCGCCAAAACGCGGGTCGCCTGGGTTGGCATCCTGTATTAAATCAACTGCACCGCGCTGATGGGCGATGTCAAGCTGGTACATCGTTATTTTCGGTATAGGCATATATGGAACGTAAGTGCCCGGGCCCGGCGTTATCACCAACTCGGCACGGTTTAAAATTAGATCGCTGTCCTTTTTCAATAAGTTGCCCCTAAGGTTTGCCAATAAATTAGGGAAACTGACCTTTGTCCTCAAACTTGCAAGCCCTTGTAAATAAAATGTGTTCCGGGAACCGCTGGTTGTATTATTAAGTTCAGTTTGAATTGCTGCGGAATATTTATGACTTATTTGGGCGGCGCAATATGCTATCGGCAGGTAAACAACAGCGGTATCAATAGTGGCGCCGTTTACGGCCCTGTAATAAACAGCTAATGTATCTGTGGGGGCTATCATAAAGGTGCCGCCCTGGCCGGTTGTTTTAGTTTGATCAAGGGTTATATATAAACCCTTAATGTTATTTTGAAAAATAGCATTGGAGGCAAGTACCGTACTGCTGGCATTAAAAAGTATTGCGTTAATAAAACTTGTATTAATTGGTATCCTCACTTGTGGCGGAACCTTCATAAGGGTGTCTGGCGCGCCTTGTATAATATTGAATATTTTTATTGACTCGTGGGGCCTGGCATTGAACGTAAGGGAACCAATTAAATTAGATGAATTATAATTCCATTTCTTTGTGTTATAATAAATTTGCCTACTCACAAACTTTTCGTTAAGGGTATATACATTAACTTTATACACCGATGTAATCGAATCGCCATAAAAGCCATTCGCATAATTAAGTACCAGCCTTGCCGAGTCGATAGTTATTGTTCCCGATGGAAGCGAATAGCCGCCGCTACCCGGTAAATTCAGGTCAGTGGCTATATTTGCTATTGATGCGCCAAAAATCGGGTCGTTAAAATAAGCTAACGGGTTTTTTGGAAGCAAACCTGAAGTTACAACCGAATCATCCGGAACGGTGTTGACAATTATTGTTGAAGTATCAACCAGGTTCCCGTTTACCTGCCCGGATGTATTTACACCCAGCGTAACAACATCCTGGTTTTTACAACTATTTAAAATAAAAAGACTTATTAACAAGGTCAATAAGTCTAAACGAAAAAATTTCATATATGATCTCAAAGCTTATACAACATGAGCCAATTCCTCATTGACAATTTCGTCGTAAAAATTGTAATAATTTTCGAAATCTGAAGTGGAATCGAACTCTAAAACTGATTTATTGCTGTTTTTAACATTATTTAACACTTCTTCGTCAATATTCTCGCCAGCTAAAACAATTCCATCGCTGTACTGGATCACACCTGCATATAAGGCCGAATTTGTGCCGGGTTTGTAAAAATCGATATGTTTTTCGGTCATATCGCCCATTACTGCTTTTTGAGCAAAATCCGGTGACAATTCTTCCGTAAAATCATTTTCATAGATAGAATAAACGACTTTTGAGTTTTTGAATGTCGGATCATTTTTATACGTAGTTTTTAAATAAGCCGGCACCAGGGCGCTCAACCAGCCGTGGCAGTGAATAACATCAGGGGCCCATCCCAATTTTTTCACCGTTTCAAGGGCGCCCTTACAGAAGAAGATCATCCGCTCGTCATTATCTGCGTAAAATTTGCCTTCTTTATCGCCAAACACATACTTACGCTGAAAATATTCTTCATTATCTAAAAAATATACCTGCATCCGCGCGGATGGGATAGACGCAACTTTAATAATTAACGGATTGTCATTGTCGTTAATGATGATATTCATGCCCGATAAACGGATCACCTCATGCAAACGGTTCCTGCGCTCATTAATAATTCCAAAACGTGGCATAAGGATACGAATTTCGTAACCTTTTTCCTGCATCGCCTGCGGAAGCTGGCGTGTAATTTCAGAAATTTTTGTGAGTTCAAGGAAAGGGGACATTTCATGAGTTATAAACAAAAGCTTAGATTTACCCATCACTATATCTGTATTAAATTTAAGTATAAGAAGTCAAAAAAAATTGAGTGTGCAAATATAAGCATTATTATATACACTGGCAACCATTTATGCAAGTAAGTTTTGGTAATTTTTAATCAATTGTACAACTTTGCCGGATTCTGTAATTTCAAATCAATTGAAAATATTTACTACTAAGAAAACGTTAGGGCAATATTTGCTGCAAACCCGGTCTATGCATAAAACTATTGGTTTTGTACCAACAATGGGCGCCTTGCACCGGGGGCACCTTTCATTAATACAACAGGCACAGCAAAGCAACGATGAAGTTGTGTGCAGCATTTTTGTAAATCCAAGTCAGTTTAACGACCCGAAAGACCTCGAAAAATATCCCCGCACCATCGATGAAGATATTAACATGCTTGAGCAGGTTAAATGCGATGTATTGTTTAATCCGGCAGTTGACGAAATATATGATGATAATGAACAATGGCATTTAAACATCGGCGGGTTGGAGGATATGCTTGAAGGAAAATCAAGGCCTGGGCATTACCGGGGCGTTACACAGGTTGTTTATAAATTTTTTAACATTGTTAAACCTGATACCGCCTATTTTGGCCAGAAAGATTACCAGCAATTTTTAGTCATCAGTAAAATGGTTGAAGTTTTAAGCCTGCCCGTTAAGCTGGTAATGTGCCCCATAAGGCGCGGGGCCGATGGCCTGGCCATGAGTTCACGAAATATCCACCTCACCGCCGAAGACAGGCAACATGCCCTGATCCTGTCAAAAACATTGAATTGGGTTAAGGACAACTTTGACAGGGATAATTTACCCCAACTAAAAACAAAGGCTGAACAGATGATCAGCCATGAACCTGGTGTCGAGCTTGATTATCTTGAGATCGCAGATGGAGGTACACTACTACCTGCCGATAAAAATACTGCCGCGATCGTTGCCCTGGTAGCTGCTAAAGTTGGAAAAACCAGGCTGATAGATAATGTGGTGTTATTTCATGGTTCATAGTTCATAGCTATTTGGGTGTATAAGGACAGCATTTAGCAAATTTTGGCCATGATCTATCAACTATCAACTATCAACTTCTTCAATTTTTCCGCCATCACCTCGCTTATTTTGCGATAGGATTCAAATGTCCAGCCGGCAACGTGCGGAGTTAATATCACCTTGCCTGATTGGCGGAGCTCTTCAAACCATTCCTGTTCGGCCAGGGCGGGGAATTTCTCTGTTTCAAGTACATCCAGCCCTGCGCCTAAAACTTTGCCTTGTTTAATGGCATTTAAAACCGCCCTTGTTTGTACAGCCTTGCCGCGTGCGGTATTGATTAAAAAAAAAGGCTTTTTAAAATGGAAAAGGTATTCGTCATTTACCATCCCAGTGGTTTCGGCAGTTAAAGGGATATGCAGGCTTAACACATCGCTGAGTTTAGCAATTTCTTCCATGCTTGCCTCACGGGCATACTGATCGCTAAATCCGGTTTTATATTTGTCGTAAGCAATAACATTTACCTCGAAGCCCGAAAGTTTTCGGGCGAAACTCCGCCCCATAAAACCATAACCAATAATACCCACCGTTTTGCCTTTCAGTTCATAACCCCGGTTAGCTTCGCGCTGCCAGTTGCCGGCGCGTACCTGGGCATCAGCAATGTTAAAATTATTCATCAGGGCAAGCAACAAGCCAACGGCGTGTTCACCCACAGCATCGGCATTGCCTTCGGGGGCGTTTATCATGGTGATGCCCTTTGCTGCGGCATAAGCCTCATCAATATTGTCCATGCCTGCGCCGGCACGGCAAACAAAACGCAGGTTCAACGCTGCATCCAAGTATTGCCGGTTTAGTTTAAATTTCGAACGCATAACGAGGCCGGTATAATTGGCTATAATTTGCAGCGCTTCATCAGGCTTTATCAATGGCCGGTAATCGCACAGATAGCCCATATTGTCTGCCTGCTCCATAAAAATAGGGTGGATGTCATCAACGATGAGGATGTTGTTATTTTTCAAGTTTTCAAAAGTAATAAAACACTTTGGTAGACTAACAAAATGATCGTGCTTAAGTATTTAGTTCCAGGCAGTCTACATCGTTACAAACTGTTGCATGTCAAACAAAAATAATCATGTTAAAAAAATTTTTATTGTCAAATAATTTAGCAATATTTTTATTGCTAAATGAGATATATCCCATCTATTTGCTATTATTTCCTGTCAGTTTTCAAAACTGGCACGGGAATAGCTCTGTTATTGACAATACAGGTTTTCGCTGTATAAACTTAATACGCCAGGTTATGAAACTTATGAAATTTAAAAAGATAGGCTCTGATATAAAACTACAGGCCCAAAAACTTGCACACGAGGGGTTTAAACAAATATTCGACCGGATTGACCAGCTTAACATAAAAAAAGGGGTTGATAAAATAGGGCTGGATAAATTTATTGAACAGTGTGCATACCTTGCTGCCGGATCGGGTATTATTTCGGGCAGCGGCGGTGCCCTTACCGTAATAGTAGGCATCCCTTTCGATTTCCTTAACCTTATAACACAGCAATTCAGGGTAACTATGGCTATTTCGTACTACAATAAAGGCAGTTATCAACTCAATTATGAGGAATTTATGTCGGTGGTTGCCACTTCGCTTAAAGTAGAAGCCGGTGTAAACCTGACTAAAACCATGATGGAAGCCATTGCCGAAAAGTTGCTGATGGTTTTAGGTACACGTACAGCTGAGCGCCTGGTGCCGGTAGTGGGCGCAGTTATTGGCGGCGCGGCAAACTATATTTTTATTAAAAGGATGGCAGAGTCGGTAACGGGAATGCATTTAACAACCCAGCTTGTAACTGTTGAAATAAGTTAATTCAAAAAAAAATTTGGTAAAAGCCTGGCTTATTTAAGTACCATAGCGCCGGGGGCTTTAAAATTTTTTAATTTGTTATAGGGTATAAGCAAATCGCGGTCAGGTTCGATAGCGTTTAGCACGTGCGGCAATATCTTATCCATTGAAATAAAAACACCCTCTTGTTTAAAAATGTAATTTTCAAACAAGTCATCGCTTTTAACACTGTCTATCGCCGTTTTCAGCTCGTTATAAATGTCATTGCTTTCATCCTCATTTGTTGCCTTATCATAAATTATCCTTTTCCGGAGTGTGGTTTTATAATAGTCAACCATCCATTTTAATCCTTTCGGATTTATCTCATTTGCTATGGGGTACACTTTACCTGTGCTGATATTATATGTAAGATATTTTTGATAATCGTCGGGATATGCGCTCATTGTTTCAAAGTAAAGTATGATGGATAAGATGCCTTCGCTTTCAAAAGTTATTTCATAATCTAAACGGGTAATACCGCAGCCGCACGACTGATAGTTTTTTATTACATCAGCCAGGTCGTCGCCATCAAATATGTTTTTATATGAAAGCGCCCGTTTTAATGCCGGGTATTTATCGGGCACATCGGGTATCCATAAGGTATCTGTTTGACTATCAAATCTCAGAGCAACAATTTTGGTTGATATAATGCTTTTTTGTTGTAATGGGTTTATTTGTGAATAACCACAATAAGCATTTGAACAAATACTTACCAGGATAATTAAGGCCCATTTTAAATATTTCATCTGTTTGCAGTTATCTCATTGGTCAATTTTACAAAATCCTCCACATTTAAACGTTCCGCCCGCAAATCAAGCAATGGCTCTCCGGTCATTTTTTCTTTGTTAATCAACGAGGATAGCGCATTCCTTAATGTTTTTCTCCGCTGGTTAAAGCCTGCTTTTACCACCTGCCAGAAAAGTTTTTCATCGCAATCCAATTGTCCTGTTTCATTCCGCGTTAACCGTATCACTGCGGATAATACCTTTGGCGGCGGACTAAAAACACCGGCTTTTACAGTAAACAGGTACTCGACCTTGTAATATGCCTGCAAAAATACGCTCAGGATGCCGTACTCCTTGCTGCCCGCTTTGGCTGCGCAACGTTCGGCAACTTCTTTTTGAAACATGCCAACAACCTCTAACACCCGCTGCCTGTTATCGAGTACCTTAAAAAGTATCTGCGAGGATATATTATACGGGAAGTTGCCAATAACCGCCAATGGCCCGGTAAAAAAGGCAGCAAAATCCATCTCCAAAAAATCGGCATTTATAAGGCGGCTGCCTAATTGCGGATATTTTTTTTGAAGGTATTGGTACGACTCGGTATCAATATCGATCAGCGAAACCTCATACTCCGGTTTTTGCAGCAAAAAATCGGAAAGGATACCCATACCGGGGCCAACTTCCAGCACCTGGCTGTAGCTATTGTCAGGGCGCAGGCTCTCCACTATTTTGGCAGCAATATTTTTATCAGTAAGGAAATGCTGCCCCAGGTGCTTTTTTGCTCTTACTAATGTCATTATTAATCAAATATTGGGGCAAATTATACATATTTGTCCTTTAATCATGAACTGTAAGCTTAAAATCTTTTATTTGCACTATGGAGGCAAGTTAAAAGCGTAAAGCATAAAGCCGAAAGCATGAAGTTGTAATGCTATAAAGTTGGAAGCTGAAATGTTAGGCCAACTTTAAATGACTAATGACCAATGACATAATGACTAAAACATGGGCGAAAAAATAAAAATAGGGATCAGTATAGGCGATGTTAATGGTATAGGGTTAGAAATAATTATTAAAACCCTGGCCGATAGCCGCATTTATGATTATTGTACGCCAATTGTTTATGGCCATACAAAAGTGGCGTCATTTTACCGCCGTACAACCCAGTTGGATGACCTTAATTTTTTGGTGATCAACCAGCCATCAGAGGTTTCCGGGAAGAAAGATCAAAAAAAGCCCAACATGATTAACTGTTGGGACGAGGATGTGAAGATTGAGCCGGGAGTGGTTAATGCAGCAGTAGGTAAATATTCGTTTATATCGTTAGAGCGGGCGGCCAACGATTTGATAAGCGGGGAAATTGACGCGCTTGTTACCGCTCCAATTAATAAAGATACCATACAAAGCGACCTGTTTAATTTCCCCGGTCATACCGAGTACCTGCAGCAACGCGCCGGCGGGGGGGAATCTTTAATGTTTTTGGTAAGCGACACGCTAAAAGTTGGCGTTGTTACCGGGCATATCCCACTGGCAAAAGTAGCCGGAAGCATTAACGCGGAAAAAATACTGGCCAAGCTTCGGGTGATGGACAAGAGCCTCCGTAACGATTTTTGGATACGTAAACCAAAAATAGCGGTGCTGGGTTTAAACCCGCATGCAAGTGATAATGGTTTGATTGGCGATGAGGAACAAACAACTATTGTGCCGGCCATTGAACAAGCACGGAATAATAACATCCTGGCATTTGGCCCTTACCCTGCTGATGGCTTTTTTGCCAACGCAACTTATTTACAATTCGATGCCGTATTGGCCATGTACCACGACCAGGGACTGATCCCATTTAAACAGATCGCGTTTGAATCGGGCGTTAATTTTACTGCGGGCTTAAATTTTGTGCGCACCTCGCCAGATCATGGTACAGCTTACGATATTGCCGGTAAAAACCTGGCATCAGAGGTATCATTCCGCGAAGCTATATTTACAGCCATTCATATCGTAAAGCGCCGCCGGGAAACATTGGAACTCGCGGAAAACCCCTTAACAATCACCAAACTTAGCCGCGATAGGGATTAAAATATGGGTGTAAATGCCGTAAATATTTTTTATATGGACAATATCTCCACTATTTTCAAAAAATCAGGATTGATATCCATATTGTGTTTGATGGCATGTTCAAATGGGGTGTAGGCAATTTCGTTGTGAATAAGGCCTATCATTTCGTTGCGGTGGCCGTCCCTTAATGCCTCAACAGCGGCAACGCCAACCCGGCTTGCTAATACCCGGTCCATACAACTT
>DATCES010000267.1:0-2138 GCA_036509935.1 Mucilaginibacter sp. | reverse complement strand
AATCAAACCCGTAATAAGCACCACTGTATTTACCCCGACCTTCCAGTCTTTAGCAACCGCCGACCATAAATTGGCCATTGCACCACTGCTGATTGGCATGCTAATGAGTATTATTACAAATAATGCTGCAGGAAATTTTATCATTGTAAAAATATCTTTACCCATGTTTTTAATCTCCTTCAATATTGTTTTTTCTTTATGATGCGGTATGTCTTTGATCAAAAGAATTACCAATGAAAAAAGTATGGATGCAATACATACAGACAAACCTGCTGTGATAAGACTGAAATGAGTGGCAAGCCACAAACCGGCTCCTCCGCCAAATCCCATACCAGCAAGGCTTCCGGCCTGGTACCAACCGGATGCTTCACCTTTTTTATTTTCTTTAATACTTTTGGCTATAATACCATTAATGGGTAATAATGTGATCGTTGTCGCAACCTGTGATATAAAGACGATCAGAGAAAGAAATGCCGCTCCCTTAATCGTAAAAGGAATATAGCAAAGCAACAGCAAGGTAAGAATGGTCGATACTATGCCAATCCAAAACCATTTATGTAAACTGAGTGTAATATCCACCACGGGCCCCCAAAGAAAACGCCAGAGATTTGCCGAAATGCCAATGGCGACAATGCCCGCAGTCAGCGCCAAAGGAAAACCATTTTTTGTCAATAAATGCGGTAATGCAACTGTTACAAAACCCTGGCTGATTCCACTGGGCATCATCAGGAAAAAAATATAAAATGGTTTGACGTATTGTTGTTGTTGTTGCATGTTTATTTTTTATCCAAAACCATAATTTGTGCCTTCACGAACCAATCATAAATCACTCCTTGTGTTTCGTGAAGACACGCGCCACTGCGATGGTTACATTTTTTTATAACCCGGTCCTTTTAAAAATCTGCCGGAAAAAGATCCGGTAGGTTCATCATTCTTCAATACCAGCATACCATTTACAAAAACATCACTCACGCCTGTGGCATACTGATGCGGCTTATCGTAGGTGGCATGGTCCTGTACTTTTGCTGGATCAAAAATTACGATGTCCGCGTAATTACCCACTTTTAGCTCGCCGCGTTTTTGAAGTTTTAAATGTGTGGCAGGAAGATCAGCCAATTTATAAATGGCCTGTTGCAACGTCATTAATTTTTCATCGCGGGAATATTTCCCAATCACCCTGGCAAAATTTCCATAAGCACGGGGATGTGCACTTGATTTTAAAAATATTCCTTCGTTAGTATAGGCTGCTTCATCACTTCCAAAACTTACCCAGGGCAATACAATCTCTTTTTTAATATTATTCTCATCCATCTCAAAATAAGCAACGCCCACCCTGGTGCTGTCCTGGACTATCAGATCCATCGCTGTTTCTTCGGGGGAAGTGCCACGCATTTTAGCAGCTTGGGTCAATGTTTTTCCGGTAAACTTTTTCAACGAATCCTGTTTAAAAGCAAGCAATAAAATATTATCAGGACCACCTGTTTCATAATATTCATTTTCCCAATCCTTTGCTTTGGTATGCATGGCTGTTATCATCTGTTTTCTTATAACAGGGTCTTTTAAACGCTCTCTGAGTTTTCCGAAACCGCCATCCTGAAGAGTAGGAGGGAAACATGATGTCAAACCTGTAGCTGCAGCTGTATAAGTATACATGTCTGCGGTGATGTCGATACCTTGTTTGCGGGCATTCTCAACCATTTGTATTACGGTGTCCATTTTGTTCCAGTTGTCTTTTCCAGCTGCCTTTAAATGGCAGATCTCTACAGGGATGTTGCCTTCTTTTGCAATAGTGATAATTTCATTGATGGCTGGTATTAACTGATTGCTTTCACTGCGGATATGGCTGATATAAGTGCCTCCATACCTGGATGCTTCTTTCGCGAGTGCCACCAGTTCATCTGTCTTTGCAAAAACATCTACCGGATACTGTAGTGCACAGGTAACGCCCAATGCGCCTTCCTTCATCGCACTGTCTACTAAAATTTTCATGCTGTCTAATTGTTGAACAGTCGGCGCTTTATCATCTTCTCCAATTACATATTGCCTTACTGTACCCGTGCCTACAAACGAAGCGATATTGCAGGAGATACCTTTGTGCTCCAGTGTGTTCATGTATTCTCCTAAGGTGTTCCAGGTTA
>DATCES010000266.1:0-2680 GCA_036509935.1 Mucilaginibacter sp. | reverse complement strand
AAATGTAATTGTAATAATATCTGTAAATAGAATTTATATCATCAGCCGGTCCAACCTTTTGGATATTATTGTTTGTTTTTATGGATTTAAGCCGTTTGCCGACATATATCTTTATTTTGGACCATTGGCTGATCCCGGCGCCATCCCCGTCATATTCGTAAAACACGCATCCCTTTTCCCCTTGCTCTTTTATTAATTTTTCGTTTTTTAATGATGAAACAGTTTGCGGATGTGCGACCGAAAGCGTATTAAAGCCGGTATAATATGCAATATTGGCTTTTAAATAGCTTATCCGCAGCGAATATTCCCAGTCCATCATAATAAATGAGGTGTTGTAAAGGCCTATATATGCCAGTGAGTTTCTTCTTATCAAGGTATGCACATCGCCAAAAGTAAAGGAGCGGGTTAGCCCCTTATTCCATTTTTCAAATTGGGTTAAGCGGCTATGCTTTTGTATGTTCTTATAATCGTTCAATGTACTCCCGAGGTCATTGGAGATGATTACATCAATAGCCGGATTGTGCTGCATAAAGTTTTTACACTCGCGGATGGCCTTATAACAAAAAACATCGTCGTCAATAATTTTTTTAATGATGGTGCCCCTTGCCATCAGCATGGCCTTGTTCCAGGCATGGGCCTGGTTTTTGTCGGGCTCCGAAATATACTGATGGATTTTCCCTGCTTCAAAAAGTTGCCGGAGGTATTCTTTTGAGCCATCGGCGCTGTTGCCATCAACCACTACAATTTCTTCATCGGAAAGTAATTCATCAATCAATTTTTGTAAAGTGATTTTTAGAAAAGGGAGGCGGTTATGGGTGGCTATGATGTAGGAAAGGTTGTAATTCACTTTAATTTGATCGTTGAATATGATTTTTTAAAAGGAAAATCTTTCGGTAAATGCCAATAGTTTCAAAGTTATATTTTAAATAACCTATCGCAATATTTTTCCAGGTTAAATGATGTATTTCTTCAATTGTTCCTTCCCCATTTTTATACGCTAAATAATGCTTTGGCCAATATTTAAAATAGACGCCCCAATAATACAAGGCTTTTTTAAGCCAGTAAAAGAATGATAAATCCGGATGGTTAGAATTTAAAGCTTTTTCATACAAGGTTAAAACAACATTGCTTTGGGCCAAACCAACATGAAGTCTTTTTAAATATTCCCAATTAAGGCGTTTAGTTGCCAAAAAATGCTTAAACATTAATTGGGGGGAATAAAAAATTTTATACCCCTCAAGTAGTATCCTATAACATATTTCGCTATCCTCGCCTGATGTGAGTTTATTTTGTTTACGGCCATACAAAAACATAGGGTTTTTATTCATTACTTCTGTTAAAACAGATTTGCGAACAGCCATGCCCGCCCCATAAACAGAGTTTACCATGCACGCTTTTTCTGCTTGCGGGCCTATTGCATAACTATGATAAAACTTGTCAAACCATGCCGGTATTAATGTTTCATCCTCAAACTGTGCTGTACTGGTCCCCCCTAAAACGGCAATTTCCGGCATTGAATTAAATAAATTACAAACATTATTAATATAATCCTTATCCAGCCAGTTATCATCATCACAAAATACCAGGTATTCAAATGCGGCTTCAATGATGCCCCTTTGCCGTGCATAAGCTAAACCTGGTTTTGGCTCATAAACAATTGATAATTTAATTTTATCGGTAGCGTTTTTAAGCCAGCTTGCCCGGGCTTTTTCCTGTGTATTGTCAGTGGACGCATTATCAACCACAATTATTTCGCAGGCCAAATCAATATCCATGTTTTGTATTGCGAGATGATTTAAGGTTTGTTCCAAAAGCAACTCACTGTTATAACAGCAAATAATGATGGAAACTCCTTTGTTATTCAATGAACAATTGATTTAATAAGCTTTTTAAATGCACTTTTAAAAGTCGGCGTCCATACCTCACGCTCAATTGCCCCATTTAGCCTATCAATTAGCTGTAATTTTTCTTCAAATAGATCAGGGTGTATTAGTGATTTTACTTCTTCAGATATAGGTAAATTCAGCACGGTTAAAATATCTTTCGGTGCGTAGATCATAATATTTTGCCTGTACCACCATTCAATTTGTTTATTATTCCATAAGTAGTAACGAAGCGATTCACTTGGATAATATCCCTTATCGTAAAAAAGCTTTTGCCAGTAATCGGGCCATTGTTCGTTTAAATGATTCTGGCCCCCCTGACCTGGAATTGCCGCCGAAAAGATTATAAAATCACTATGTCTTGTTAAAGTATCGATAAGGGTCTTTGCAAATTCTTCAGGTAAATGTTCTGCTACCTCAAGGCAAAGTAACATATCGAATTTTTTATTCAGGTCAATGGACCCGGTCAAATCGCGTTTAATAAAATTATCAACAGGTATTTTTAAGTCTTCAGGGCTTAAATCAACGCCGTCAACACCTATAGTTTCCTTCACACCCAATTCCTTTGCTATGGCCAACCATGTACCCGTTCCGCAGCCAATATCTAAAATACTATCCACAGGTTTTAATTTTAAAAGAAAAGGCAATACCTGCTTTGCAGCTGAAAAATTATGTATAGCAGGATCATGCTTATAGTTTACCAGGTGTGAAAAATTATTAACTGAATTCAATTTGCCTCCAATCCGTTGGGTAAATATTTGCCGGTATTTGTTTTTTTAAATGATAGCCCAGGTAAT
>DATCES010000265.1:0-5078 GCA_036509935.1 Mucilaginibacter sp. | reverse complement strand
CTTTATGAATTTGACGGCTTCAATATGGTTTGGGACTCGGCGATGGGGATTGATAACGGCTCCTATAACCGCGACCATGGAATTGCTTATATTGGCAACAACGGCACCCTTATTTTAAACCGGGGCGGTTGGGAAGTGATTGAGGAAAAGCAAAGCAAGAACAAAGTAGTCAAGCCATTTGTGCATTCATCAGATAACGGCCTGAATAAGCATTGGGAAAACTTTGTGGGCGTAGTAAAATCCCGCAAAATGGATGACCTGCATTGCCCCATACAGGCAGGCGCGCATGTAGCCACTGTGGCGCAAATGGGCAATATAGCCTACCGCAGCGGTAAAAAATTAGAATGGGATGCTGCTAAGGATGAATTTACGGATAACGCAATTAATAAGGAATACCTGGTAAAGGAATACCATAACGGTTATAAGCTGCCGGTGGTCAAGTCATAAGTCATTAAGTCATTTGCTTTGCGTCATTGGGTCATTTTCAAATTAACCAATCCGCATCCGCCAGTTGGCGGACAAATCATTCATATCTCAGCGCTTCAACGGGGTCAAGGCGGGCAGCTTTTTTGGCAGGGTAAAACCCTGATATTAATCCAATTAAAGTACATAGTACAATTGCTGCAAACAGCCATCCCCAGGGGGCAACAAAAGTGCCGCTGATACTTACCGCTATAAGGTTACCTACTGCCATTCCAAGTATAATGCCGGCTACGCCGCCTATCATGCAAATTACGATAGCTTCAATTAAAAACTGTTTGCGTATAATAGCCGGGGTAGCCCCCAGGGCTTTGCGCAAGCCAATTTCGCGCGTACGTTCAGTAACCGAAACCAGCATTATGTTCATTAGCCCGATAGCCGCGCCAATCAGCGTAATGATGCCTATTGATGCGCCCCCCCAGGTAATGCCGGCCAACTGGCCTGATAATTCCTGCTGGATAGAATCACTCCTTTCAATCTCAAAATTATTATCATTAGCCACGTTCAAATCCCTCACATTCCTGAAAAGGGACGTTGCTTCACCAATAGTGGCGTCAAGGGCGGCGGGGCTGTTTACCATTACAACAATTGTAAATGAGGGGTTTGATGTGGCGGCAATCTGTTTAGCCCTCGTCACCGGGATCACACAAAATTTATCCCCCCCGAAACCGGCGCTTGAGCCTTTTGACGCAAATACGCCGATCACCCTGAATTTATTATCGCCAATAAATATTGATTTATTGACGGGGTCATCATCCTTAAAAAGACGGGTTTTTATCTCATTGCCAATAATTACAACACCATCCCCATGCTCCAGTTCCGAAGTTGAAAAATTCCGCCCGAAGGCTAACTTATACCCGCTGGTAATTAAATAGTTGTCATCGGTGCCTTCTACAGATAAGTTTGGGTTGGTTTTCTTGCTGTTATATTTTGCAACTGCCGTGCCCGAAACCTGTAAGTTTATAGATATTAGCCCAGGCAAGGTGAATTTTTTCTTAAACTGGTCGGCCTGGATATAGCTTATTGCCGGATAAACTTTCCGGTGCCCGCCATTGCCAAAGTTCAGTTCCGAGCCCCGGTTTTGTATGGTGAATGAATTGGCCCCCAATCCCGCAAAAGCATTGTTAACAGAAGTTTTAACCCCCTCCAGGGCGGTTAAAATACCTACCAGCGCCATAATGCCAATAGCAATTATCAATGAAGTTAGCGATGTACGCAACCTGTTGCCTGCAATTGACTGTAATGCTATCGAAATATTTTCTTTTAAGGATGTCTTTACGGGCATGGGTTAAAATTAGCGAAAACCTGGTGATATGACTACCAGGTACTATGCTTTGTTACAGATGCCATGAGTTAATATTTACCGGGTGTTTATGCTAAACTTGTTTCGTGAAACCCTTTCACGCTGAAACTACCGCGCCGTGCAGTCCGTTCAATCAATATGGCTATTATTACGAGGGGCTAAACGTGCTTAGCCACACGTAATTTTTGCGGTTTGAGGAGCTAAATGCGTTTAGCTCCCCGTAAATTTTACAGTTTGAGGGGCTAAATCCGTTTAGCCACACGTAATTTTTGAGGTTTGAGGGGCTAAACGCGTTTAGGCCCACGTAATTTTCAGGGGCAAAATTGATATAACATATTGTATATCAAACACATATATTAACATTTTCAAAGAACACCACAAAAAAAGCGTTGAAAAACGGGCTTAAAAAATATTTTTTTTCGGTAGCTATTACAAAGTACCCTTTTGGTATATGGCCCTGCTGCGTAAGTAATGGCGCTAACTTAAAAGATTTAATATCGAATAATGAATTTTGAATAATGAATGATGAATGATGAAGTGAAAATATCGGTATTCGATGTTCGAAATTCATTATTCGACATTATGTTAACCTTGTGTTTTTATTTTATTTAGTGCCATTACCTGCGGAAGGGGGGGGGGATAATTTGGAGGTGCATGGCGTTATTCAAATATAATGAATTTTGCCGAGAATAGCAAGGGGACGGGCAGGGGAAACAGGTAGCCAGCGCATCACAATAAAACGGGTTCCCATCTGGATAACTATCGGGTTCTTCCGCACTCTCAACCGATTAAACAGCATTGTTACAGTATTTGTCGAGGCTATGCCTCTGCTTAATTTAAAGGCAACATCACGATAAACTCCGAACGCTCCCCCTCAACACTATCAACCTGTATGCTCCCGCCATGGCCCTTGACTACCATGTCATAAGTTAAGGATTCGCCCAATCCCGTATCTTCACCCGTTGGTTTGGTGGTAAAAAATGGCTGCATAATTTTCTCTTTAACAATATTCATTTTATATCCAACCAATGTTATCCTGGACAAAGAAGGCAAAGTCAGGTTTCATTCTTCAGGGTATGCACTAAATACCCCCGACTGGATCAGGAAAACTAATGACGAAGCTATTGGGAAATGAGTTAAAGCCGAAGGGCTAAAATTAAGGTTACAAGCGTTGAAACCGCTATTATAATTCATTGAGGAAATCGCTTGATGAGGTGGTTTTTAATTTACCTTTTTTAAACAATTGCATCTCTTTAAAACCTTTTTTCAGGTTACGGATGATTTCCCTTTTAGACGGGTTTTCACCTTTCACCCTTTACCTTTCACCTTTAACCTTTCACCATATCCCTACACCGAAAACGAAGTGCCGCAGCCGCAGGTACTGGCAGCATTGGGGTTGTTAAAAGTAAAACCACGTGCATTTAAACCATCCTGGAAATTGATCTGCATACCCAACAGGTATAAACCGTGTGCTTTATGCATAAAAACCTTTATGCCATCAATCAGGTATTCCTGGTCGCCGTCTTTCCTTTGGTCGAAACCTAAAACATAGTTCATGCCCGAACAGCCCCCGCCTTCAACGCCAACGCGCAGGGCAAAATCATCGCCAAGCTCCTGCTGGTCCTTTAATTTTAACAGTTCTTTTACGGCGCCTTCTGTAAAGGTTACCGGCGCAGGGGCGGTTTCAACAGCAGTACTCATCTTATTTTTATTTAACTACACAAATATAAGGTAAAATGCGGATTTTTGTTGCAACCTGTTTATTTATGACCTCAATTTAACATTCAGCAGCATGAACCTTTTTCCCTATTTATTAGATATAATAAAATACACCATCGCAGGCCTGGGCGTGGTTTGGATAGCTTTTTACCTTATAAAACCATACCTCGACAGGGATGAAAAAATTCAGTTGCTCGAATTTCGGAAGACTATCAGTAACCAAACCCTGCCATTGCGTTTACAGGCTTACGAACGTTTGGTTTTATTTATTGAGCGTGTTAACCCTGCCAATATGCTTATCAGGATGAACGCCACGTCATACAGCGCCCACGAGTTATACAGCCTGGTTGCCGAGGAGATACGCAACGAGTTTCAGCATAACATTACACAGCAAATTTATGTAAGCAGCCGTGCGTGGGGCGTAATAAAGCATGTTAAAGAAGATACATTGGCTATTATAAACAATGCCGTAAGGTCATTGCCGGAAACAGCTTCGGGACTTGATTTGAGCAAAACCATACTTGGCCATTTAAGCCAGCTGGAAGATAACCCTTATGAAATTGGCGCCGGTATGCTGAGGAAAGACCTTGAAGAATTATTTTAATTTGAAAATGTGCCGATTTGATAATTTGAAGATTAGCAAATTCTCAAATTATGATTGCCATCAAATAAGCATTTTCAAATTTTCAAATCGACAAATTTTCAAATAAAACACATGCCCGGAAAAAAATTCACAACCACCTCTGGTATCGAGATTAAGGAAGTTTACTGCAAGCCCTCTGCCATGAACGAACTGCCGGGGGAGTTCCCGTTTACGCGGGGCATACAAAAAGATATGTACCGCGGCAAACCCTGGACCATGCGCCAGTATGCCGGTTTTTCAACTGCCGCCGAATCAAATAAACGCTACCATTACCTGCTGAGCCAGGGTACAATGGGCCTTTCAGTGGCCTTTGACCTGCCCACACAAATAGGCTACGACTCGGACCATGAGCTTGCCGAAGGCGAAGTTGGCAAAGTAGGCGTGGCCATCGACTCGTTGCAGGACATTGAAATTTTGTTTGACGGCATTGAATTAAAAAACATTACTACCTCCATGACCATTAACGCCACCGCGCCTATATTACTGGCCATGTATATAGCGCTGGCTAAAAAACAGGGGGCTGATTTAAAACAACTGTCGGGCACTGTACAAAATGATATATTAAAAGAGTATGCCGCGCGCGGTACATATATATACCCGCCTGTAGCTTCCATGCGGCTAATCACCGATGTGTTTGAATATTGCAGCAAGGTGGTCCCGAAGTGGAACACTATTTCTATATCCGGCTATCATATCCGCGAGGCGGGTTCAACAGCGGTACAAGAACTGGCATTTACCCTGGCAAACGGCAAAGCTTATTTAAAGGCCGCATTAGATAAAGGGCTCGACATTAATGTTTTTGCACAAAGGGTATCCTTCTTTTTTAACTGCCACAATAACTTTTTTGAAGAGATCGCCAAATTCAGGGCCGCACGCCGCATGTGGGCGCATATTACAAAAGATTTAGGCGCCACTGGCCCCGGCGCGCAAAAG
>DATCES010000264.1:0-5170 GCA_036509935.1 Mucilaginibacter sp. | reverse complement strand
CCGAAAAAAAGGTACGCCGCGAACGTATGGGGCACATTAACCTTGTGGTCCCGGTTGCGCACATCTGGTATTTCCGGTCGTTGCCCAATAAAATAGGTTACCTGCTTGGCTTACCAACAAAAAGGCTGGACCTGATCATTTATTATGAAAGATACGTGGTTATACAGGCCGGCGTTAAGGAAGCGGACGGGATAAATAAAATGGATTTCCTTACGGAAGAAGAATACTTAGATGTATTAGATACCCTTCCAAAAGAAAACCAGTACCTGGATGATAAGGATCCGCAAAAATTTGTAGCTAAAATGGGTGCCGAGGCCTTAGAGGAGTTGTTAAAGCGCCTTGATTTAGACGAGCTGTCATTCAGCTTGCGTCACCAGGCGGCTAATGAAACCTCACAGCAGCGTAAAAACGAAGCATTAAAACGTTTGCAGGTTGTTGAAGCTTTCCGTGACGCAAAAACAAGGATTGAGAATAACCCTGAGTGGATGATCGTTAAGATAGTTCCGGTTATCCCGCCTGAATTGCGCCCATTAGTGCCGTTGGAAGGCGGCCGTTTCGCCACTTCAGATTTGAATGACCTTTACCGCAGGGTAATTATTCGTAACAACCGTTTAAAACGTTTGATTGAGATAAAAGCGCCGGAAGTTATTTTGCGTAACGAAAAACGTATGCTGCAGGAAGCTGTGGATTCGTTATTCGATAATTCACGTAAGGTAAACGCGGTAAAAACAGAAGGTAACCGTGCACTAAAATCACTTTCAGATATTTTGAAAGGTAAACAAGGCCGTTTCCGTCAAAATTTATTGGGTAAACGTGTTGATTATTCGGCACGTTCGGTAATTGTCGTAGGCCCTAATCTTAAATTACACGAGTGCGGTTTGCCAAAAGATATGGCTGCCGAATTGTTTAAACCATTTATCATCCGCAAAATGATTGAACGCGGCGTGGTTAAAACAGTAAAATCTGCCAAAAAAATAGTTGACCGTAAAGATCCTTTGGTTTGGGATATCTTAGAAAACGTGTTAAAAGGGCACCCGGTGTTGCTAAACCGTGCGCCAACGCTGCACCGTTTGGGTATCCAGGCCTTTCAGCCAAAATTGGTTGAAGGCAAAGCTATCCAGTTGCACCCATTAACGTGTACCGCCTTTAACGCGGATTTTGACGGTGATCAGATGGCTGTTCACGTACCCTTAGGTAATGCTGCAATTTTAGAGGCCCAGGTTTTAATGCTTGCTTCGCACAACATCTTAAACCCCGCAAATGGAACACCAATTACAGTTCCATCGCAGGACATGGTGCTTGGTTTATACTATATAACCAAAGGCCGTAAAACTGATGCCGAACGCGTTGTAAAAGGCGAAGGTTTAACTTTCTACTCATCGGAAGAGGTTATCATAGCCTATAACGAAAAGAAAATTGACCTGCACGCCTTTATAAAGGTTAAAGCATTTATTAAAGAAAGGGATGGTGTAATTGTATCTAAAATTATAGATACTACAGTGGGCCGTGTATTATTTAACCAGCATGTTCCCGTTGAAGTAGGTTATATTAATGAACTGCTTACAAAAAAGTCTTTGCGCGATATTATTGGTGAGGTGGTTAAAATTACAGGGATGGCCCGTGCCGCCCAGTTCCTTGATGATATTAAAGAATTAGGTTTCAGGATGGCATTTCAGGGTGGTTTATCATTTAACCTGAAGGATATAAACATTCCTGCTGAAAAAGTTACACTTATCGAAACAGCTTCTAAACAGGTTGAGGATGTTATGGGTAACTATAATATGGGTTTCATTACCAACAACGAGCGTTATAACCAGATTATTGATATATGGACACGTATCAACAACCGCTTAACAGCGAATGTGATGGAAATCCTGTCATCCGATAATCAGGGCTTTAATTCGGTGTACATGATGCTGGATTCAGGCGCGCGTGGTTCAAAAGAGCAGATCCGCCAGTTAGCAGGGATGCGTGGTTTGATGGCTAAGCCTCAAAAATCAGGTTCAGGCGGCGAGATCATTGAAAACCCTATCCTTTCAAACTTTAAAGAAGGTCTGTCGGTGCTTGAGTATTTCATCTCAACCCACGGTGCCCGTAAAGGTTTGGCCGATACTGCCTTGAAAACTGCCGATGCCGGTTATTTAACACGCCGCTTGCATGACGTGGCGCAGGATATGATTGTTGGCGAGGTGGATTGTGGTACTTTAAGAGGGATATATACTACCGCCCTTAAAGATAACGAAGACATTGTTGAGCCATTGTACGACCGTATTTTAGGACGTACATCATTGCATGATGTACTCGACCCTATTACCGGTGAATTATTAATTTCTGCCGGGCATGATATAACCGAAGAGATTGGTAAAAACATTGAAAATTCCCCATTGGAAGGTATCGAAATACGTTCGGTATTAACCTGCGAAAGCAGGCGGGGCGTATGTGCATTGTGTTACGGGCGTAACCTTGCAAGCGGTAAGCGCGTGCAAAAAGGAGAAGCTGTTGGCGTAATTGCCGCTCAGTCTATCGGCGAGCCGGGTACACAGTTAACATTGCGCACATTCCACGTGGGTGGTACCGCTTCAAACATTGCTGCAGAATCGCAGATTAATGCGAGGTTTGAAGGCGTTATTGAATTTGAGAACGTACGTACGGTTGAATACAAAACAGACGAAGGCCTTGTAGAAGTTGTATTAGGCCGTTCGGGCGAATTCCGTATTGTTGAAGATGGCACCAATAAAGTGATCGTTACTAATAACATTCCTTATGGCGCATATTTATATGTAAAGGATGGCAGTAAGATCAGCAAAGGCGACCGTATTTGTTCGTGGGATCCGTATAATGCAGTAATTATTTCGGAATTTGCTGGTGTTACCAAGTTTGAGGCTGTTTTAGAAGGGATTACTTTCCGTGAAGAATCAGATGAGCAAACAGGCCACCGCGAAAAAGTGATTATTGATACCAGGGATAAAACTAAAAACCCGGTTATCCAGGTTGCCGATTCAAAAGGCAATGTGATAAAAGGATATAACATCCCGGTAGGCGCCCACATCGCTGTTGATGAAGGTGAAAAATTACAAACCGGACAGGTTATTGCCAAAATACCTCGTTCAACAGGTAAAACCCGTGATATCACCGGTGGTTTGCCACGTGTAACTGAGTTGTTTGAAGCACGTAACCCGTCGAATCCGGCTGTTGTAACCGAAATTGACGGCGTGGTAACTTTAGGCGGCGTTAAACGTGGTAACCGCGAGATGTCAATTGAGTCAAAAGATGGCCAGGTTAAAAAATACCTGGTACCATTGTCAAAACACATCCTTGTACAGGACAATGACTTTGTGAAAGCAGGCATGCCCTTGTCGGATGGCTCCATATCACCGGCGGACATCCTTGCCATTAAAGGCCCCGCTGCTGTTCAGGAATATCTTGTTAACGGTATCCAGGAAGTTTACCGTTTGCAGGGTGTAAAAATCAACGATAAGCACTTTGAAGTGATTGTACACCAGATGATGCAAAAGGTGGCTATTGAAGATGCCGGCGATACCCGTTTTCTTGAAAGGGAAGCTGTTGACAGCTGGGATTTTATGCTCGAAAACGATGACATCTTTGATAAAAAGGTAGTTACCGAACCGGGCGATTCAGCCAGCTTAAAATCGGGCCAGATAGTTTCGGTAAGAAGGCTGAGGGATGAAAACTCAATTTTAAAACGTAAAGATTTAAAATTAGTTGAGGTGCGCGATGCTATCGCAGCAACGTCAAGCCCGATATTACAGGGTATAACCAGGGCATCATTGGGCACCAAATCATTTATCTCGGCAGCATCCTTCCAGGAAACTACAAAAGTTTTGAACGAAGCAGCAATTGCAGGTAAAAAGGACCTGATGCTTGGCTTGAAAGAAAACGTGATTGTTGGCCACCTTATCCCTTCGGGAACAGGTTTACGCGAATACGAAAATATCCGGGTAGGTTCGCAAGAGGAATTTGACCGCCTGATGGCTTCAAAAGCAGAAGAAATAGAAGCTTAATCCAAAAATAATATTCAATTTACAGAGCCTTCCCTACTTAGGGGAAGGCTTTTTTGTTTTACAATGAGTGGGAAAAATGCCTGCGGTTGCCTGGGGATATGCTCTGGGTTGTTCAGCTTGCGGCCTGGCCAGTCGTAAATGTATTTGTGGCGACCTGTCAGCGGCGCACGAGTGCTGTAGTGCTTTGGCCGACACTGCATTCGCGCGAGGTACGGGATGCCATTATTTTACAAACTCATATCGCCGGATGGGCTAATAATCTGCGGTCTACTGCCTGGCTTTTCCCCGCTCGCCTTTTTAAAGCTAATACTTAAATAAATATTTGATTTTTTTAAATCTTCTTCCTCATCAACGTGGTCAGCTATTGAGTTTATAATTTGTTGGAACCAGATTATATCATTAAAAGCGGCACTATATATAATTTCTTGATCTGTAGAATATTTAACGCTAAATTCATTGGTCTTTCTTTTATAAGCTATAAACTGTACTAAGCTCCCATCAATAATTAAAATTTCTTTATGCGAACTTTTATCGAATAGAACCCTTAAGTCGCGAGTTATCAGTACAATAATTCCTAAAAAATTAAACGCGTTTTTTTTCGTCGACAACGTCCCTTCTATATGTTTGGTGTTTGATTCATTGATTTTAGCGCTTTCTAAATATAAATTGATTTCAAACTTTTGTTTTAACTTTTCTAAATCATCTGACGTAAAATTATTTAAATCTGATAAATTCAAATGTTGAAGCACTTTCTGAAAATTTGGAACAGTTGATACTAAACGCCAATTATTCACAAATTCGTCAAAATCAAAAGTTTTTAGAAGTTTAATGGCCATTTGCTACTAAATAAGGATATACACAAGTCTAACTTTTTTGAAGCGTTATATACTTAATAAAGGCCTGTGGGCTGTCCGGGCATCGTATTTTGCCGTAATTTACTGATAAACAAATCAATTCCTAAAATAACAGGTGGCCTCACAATCCGGACACTTTAAAATAGGACGCGTTCGGCGCCGCTCATTACAGTTTAAAAGTACATTACTAAAACATATAATGCAAAAAACGCCGGAACATTTATAACGGCTATCTGTCGGCGGGGCACGAACCCCGCGCTTTTGGCTTTTGTGCGGCATTCTCGCGCCGGAGGG
>DATCES010000263.1:0-2984 GCA_036509935.1 Mucilaginibacter sp. | reverse complement strand
TACCACAGTTAAACCTGCGCACGATAGGTTCTGGCCCTTTCAATATCGGTAAAATAAATTTTACCCCTATTGAGGTAATGCACCATAAGCTGCCTGTGCTCGGTTTCAGGATAAAAGATTTTACGTACATAACCGATGCAAAAACAGTTTCGGAAACTGAAAAGGAGAAAATAAAAGGATCAAAAATACTGGTGATAAATGCCCTGCAAAAACAAAACCATATATCGCACTTTACATTGGATGAAGCTATTGCTTTTGCCGAAGAAATGGGTGCAGGGAAAACCTATTTTACCCATATCAGCCACCGGTTAGGCAGGCATGGAGCCGTATCAGAGATGCTGCCCGGGAATGTTGAGCTTGCCTGGGATGGGTTGAAATTATCTATCTGAATCACAGATTAAACTGATTTATGAGATTTCACTGATTTTTATCAATAAAAATCATTTAAACTGCTATGCCAGCATTCAAAATCTGTGAAATCATAAAAATCAGCTAAAATCTGTGATCAAAACCCGCTTAATCCTCCGAAGGAGTCCCTCGGACCGGTTCGCACTACAACTTAATATAACTAACCCTATCGATAGTACCGCTATAGCTACCTAAATGCCCTTTATGCCGAACATCAACTTTACCGCGTATAGTCAGGTTTTTATTATTCAACTGTGTGAATTTCCCATCGTTATATTCAAATAAGCCTTTGTGGGTGCCTGTTAAATACAGGGGGCAATCCTGGCTGAAATTTACCCAGATGGCATGTTTATTTGAATGGTCAACAAACAGGCTGTCATTAAACAAAGCCGATTCCCCTTTTCCTTCATGGTAAGTACCATTTACCTCAATATATTGCTGGTCGTAATTTTTCATACTATCAATTAATTGGGTAAATCCAATGTGTTTGAAACTGATACCGCTATTACAATCACTTTTATATATTTTTTTATCGCTTTTACATGATTGTAAAACAACTGAGGAAATAAACGGCAGGAAAACTGCAATTTTATAAAATAAAACCCGGATTCTTTTTTTGAAAGTAAGAGCCATAGCGTGAGTTATAATTTAATAATATAAACCTTACATTGGCTTATTACCCTGCGCCCGTTTTTGGAAATTATGCTTTAGACCATTTGTTAAACAAATGGTTTAATGTGTAATTTAGTGAAAATTAAGCCTTTTTACAAATCCCAAAGAAATTTTAGATTAGACTCACGAAGTTTTAAAAACTTCGTGAGTCTAAAGCTCATGCCACCAGTTATTTTCCATAAAAATCATAAACAGCCTTCGCTACCTTTGCTATCACCCCTTCACGGGTGGCTTCATCATTGGTTGAGTTGCATACAAAAACTGCAATCGCCAGGTGTTTTCCATCGGGGAGTGTGATAATACCCACATCATTTGTTGCAGGGGTTAAACCCGCAGCATCAGTGCCCGATGTGCCCGTTTTATGCGCTAAAATTGTCCCGGCCGGCAAAAGGCCTTTTAACCGCATTGGGCCTGTGATAGTTTCGGTCATTAATTTATATAAAAAACCGGTGCTGTTTTTTGTCAGCGCTTTGCCGTTGTAAAATTGATCCAGCAATGCAGTCATTTCAAAAGGCTTCGCCCAGTTAACATATTCCAGTTCCCTTGCCGATGCAATATCTGCTTCCGAGGCCCTTACAGCAATTCCACGGATGCCGAGTTGGAGCATAAAGGATTGAACACGTTTGGTGCCGCCTATCAATTTCAAAAGAATGTCGCAGGCGTTGTTATCACTTTCGGATACCATATAGCCAAGCACCACGCTTAAAGGCAAATCGACTCCTTTCGGATATTTATCCCTCAGGGGGCTATAGGTGTTTTTTGGCAGTTCGCGTTTGGTGATATGCACCATTTGGCCTAATGATAATTTACCGGTATCAACTAAGTGTAAAACGGTAAGCGCCATGGGGAACTTCATTACACTTTCCATAACCAAACGGGCATTGCCATTGTAGGTTAAGGTGTCCTTGTTTTCTAAGCCTAAAACTGAAATGCCAACAATTCCATTAACAGGTTTTGTTATTAGTGCAATTTGGTTCCGGAGTACAGCCTCCCGTTGCGCGTATGTATAAACGGGGATTAAAAAAATGACAAATAAACTGGCGGATGTGACAAATATCTTCATAACACAATAATAACGCAATTATTCTGTATGAAGTTTGATCCAGCTGCAAATTATATTCAGCGCTGGGGGCGACATGGTTTCCTGTATTTGTTCATATTCAGAAACATCGCCGGTTGTTGCGGTTTGTAATAAATGATTTAAGCCGGGCAACTCCTTTGTTTCAAAATCCTTGTTTCCGCTTTTAGTCAATACATCTTTTATCCGGCTTAAATTTTCCGCTGCAATTACCTGAGTATCCTTTTCGCCGTTGATTGCCAGCACCGGGCACTTCACTTTGGCCAGTGTTGTAGCCGGATCATAGGTCATAAAAAAACGGATCCATCCATTATTATAGCTGCTATCATAGGTTTTTGCAATATCATCAGCTGAACCGGTGCCGATATTGAGCGCGGTCAGTGTTTTTGGCGACTGCTCTTTTTTCCATGCCTGAAAAACAGGTGTAATTTTCTGGTCCAATATCTCCTGCGTTGTCGATGATTTAAAAAGACCCAGGATGTCCAAATTCAACTGACTATCCGCTGCAACCGATACGCTGTCAACCCCTTGTTGCTTCATCTCCAGCGCTGATTGTTCAGTCGATATTTGCGCACCCATAAGCGCTGGACCAGCCCATAACACTATAAAAATGACATCCTTACGTCTTGTTGCTACCATCGGCGCTATTTCGCCGCCTTCGCTGTGCCCAATTAAACCCAGGTGCTTTTTGTCAACGTCAACCCTGGCCTCAAGGTAATTGAGGCTGGTTTCCACATCGTATGAAAAATCGAGACTTGTGCGGTTTTTGAAGTCCGGGCCGAGGGAACTTTTGCCCGCCCCGCGATCATCCACCCTTAAAACCGCT
>DATCES010000262.1:0-2256 GCA_036509935.1 Mucilaginibacter sp. | reverse complement strand
TTCAAAACTGATGTTGCCGGCATACTTGTTTTCAATAACCCTGTACCCACCCAGGGCCAGAGCCCCGCCGGCAAACGCTGTTAATAATGTTAAACCAAACTTTTTCATGTTATTTTTCGCTTTCTTTGTTATGTTGATTTTTATTATTCAAATTTAATACCATATAGACGTTATAATCAACGTTAAGTTATGTGTAATTGTGTTAAAAATTGTTAAATTTAACACAACAAGGATGGTCTGTTAATGAAAATTCATGAAAATACACTTTTATAAATACCAGGGCGCCGGGAACGATTTTATCCTGGCCGATAATCGTACCAATATCATAAATCAGCATAATCCGCAGATGATTAAGCAATTATGCGACCGCCGCTTTGGTATCGGGGGCGACGGCATGATGTTGCTGCAGAACAGGGAAGCTTACGATTTTGAGATGGTTTATTATAATGCTGACGGGCAACCAGGCAGCATGTGCGGCAACGGCGGCAGGTGCATTGTTGCATTTGCGAAGTTTTTGGGCATTATTGACATTGAGACACAATTTCTGGCAGTTGACGGCCCTCATTATGCCAGAATTTCAGCCGAAGGTGATTGGGTGAGCTTGCAGATGACGGATGTAAGCGAGATAGGCAACGATGAAGATGCTTATGTTTTAAATACAGGTTCGCCCCATTATGTGCAATTGGTTGAAGGCCTGAAAGAAAAAAATGTGTACCGCGATGGCTATGCCATTCGCAATAATGATACCTACCGAGAAAAAGGCATCAATGTAAATTTTGTTGAACCAATGGATGATGGTTACTTTGTACGCACTTTTGAGCGTGGCGTAGAGAATGAAACCTACGCCTGCGGAACCGGTGTAACCGCTGTAGCGCTGGCAATGGCTAAACACAAGTTTCAAAGCGGGCATAACGTTACCCCGATAAAAGTTTTAGGCGGCGATTTGAATATCCGCTTTAATTACGATGGTGAAAGGTTTACCGATATATTTTTGGAAGGGCTGGCACTGAAGGTATTTGAGGGGGACGTTGAGATTTGTTAAAGAATAAGTGTTAGCCTCATTTTATGTAATTTTAAACTCCGTAACCACAAAATGAAGTTAGAACAATATGAGCTAAAAGCTGAAGATTCTTTAATGGTTTTTGATTTTGCCAGCGACGGTCCAAAAGGGCGCATACCCAAGCTTGTGAAATTCAGTGAAACTAATTTAAAAGACCTTTATAATCTCGCATTTGGTGATAAAGACCTTGGCACCGGCGAAATAAATGATTTGTCCATTTCAAATAATGGCGATAGTGAAAAAGTGCTTGCAACAGTTGTTGCCACTGTTTATGCATTTACGGATTATTATCCGAATAGCTTTGTGTATGCCACGGGAAGTACAAAAGCCAGAACAAGGCTTTATCGTATGGGGATTACAAAATATCTAAATGAAATTACTAAAGATTTTTATATTTATGGATTGCGGAATGATGAATGGGCGCAATTCAAATTGTCGGTGGGTATGGCGGTTATTCGGCTAAAGCCGTTATTGGATTTTTATTTAGCCCGTCCCATAAATGGGACGGCAATGAAAATAAAAAATTCATTGCCGTTGGTTTCAACCAACGGTTAACAAAGGCTACTAATTAGATTAGGGCTTTAGCCAAAAATAAACTCGCGACAATTTGAAATGCACCCTGATGAATGGGAAAGTTTCGAAAAAGAAATTGAATATAATGCTTTTCTTGCTAAACGAAAAAAGCGTAACTTTACATTATGAACATTGAGGAACTTAATAAAAGAAAAACTCCTGTAGTGCTAATTGACAATTCACTTAAGAAATACAAGGATCTTCCCGTATTCCAAGATAAGGTGGATAAAGCCAATGAGATGCTGCGCAGGGTAGGTCTTCCGAAAGTTGAAAGCAAGCGCAGGCACTCTTAATACCAGTATTTTCCTTTATTTCAGCAAAAGGCAGATAACGCCAATAAGATGCGGCGCACCGTTGGCCTTCAACCGCCTTGCCAAATGTTAAAATTTGTTAAAGTTTATTGATTACTAAAAATTTAGTTATACATTGGTTTCATAAATAAGATTTATGAAACTTAAACTTATACTATTACTTTTTTGTTGCTTCTTTACCTTTAAATTATTTGCCCAAAATCCTTATTCTGCTAAAGGCATAATAGTTGATACAGCGGCAAACGCCAAACTGGTAAACGCATCCATAAGTGTTTTAAATGCTAAAGACTCTATTCTGCGGGCATTTACCCG
>DATCES010000261.1:0-9824 GCA_036509935.1 Mucilaginibacter sp. | reverse complement strand
GCGCGCAGCTTTATCAGGCTGATGGATGACCTCTCGCACAATCACCTGGTAAACCAATGGCTCCCCTTAAACGGTAAAAGCAAGGGCAATTTTAAAGTGATTATGGATACCAAATCCATAGCGGCCGATGCGGAAGCTGTTTTTGGGTCGGATAAGGTGGATAACCGCATTTTAAATGCCGCGTTAAGCCTGCAGGAAGAAAACCCGGGTAAAAAGGTGGTGCTGGTTTCAAAAGATATTTGCCTGCGGTTGAAAGCTAAAGCATTAAACCTTCATTCTGAAGATTATGAAACCGGAAAAATTAAAAACCTTGATGAATTATACACCGGCGAAACCACGTTAAACAATGTACCTGAAAAGCTGATCGGCGAATTAAACAGGAAACAACAGTTACCAGCCGATAGTTTCGGGATGCAGCCGCATAACAGCAATCATTTTTATATTTTAAACGCAAAAAAAACGTCTGTACCGGCTTTTTACAATTCGCAATCGGCACAGTTAGAAAAGATCACTGAACAGCCGATATTTAATATTTTCCCGAAAAATATTGAACAGGCCTTCGCCATACATGCCTTGCTGCACCCTGATATTAAATTAGTTACTATACAGGGAAATGCCGGTACCGGGAAAACCTTGCTGGCCTTGGCCGGCGCTTTGGAACAGCGAAAAAATTTCAGGCAAATTTATGTAACCAGGCCCATCGTCCCCCTAAGCAATAAAGATATAGGCTTTTTGCCCGGCGATATTAAATCGAAGATCGACCCATATATGGCGCCGATCTGGGATAACCTTAAATTTATAAAAGACCAGTTTGCTGATGATGAGAAGATGCAGGCCAAAATTGATGAGCTGGTTATTAGCGAAAAAATATCAATAGCCCCGCTGGCCTTTATACGCGGGCGCACCCTAAGCAAGATATTTTTTATTGTTGACGAAGCGCAAAACCTTACCCCGCACGAAGTTAAAACCATTATATCACGGGCGGGCGAAAACAGCAAGTTTGTTTTTACCGGCGACATTTACCAGATAGACACCCCATACCTTGATGCTGAAAGCAATGGGCTGTCGTACCTGATTGATAAGGCAAAAGGGCACCCGCTTTATGCCCATATAACCCTGCAAAAGGGGGAAAGAAGTGAATTAGCTAATTTAGCGACAGAGCTGCTGTAGGCCCGGTCTATATCAACTTTAACTATTTCTTAGCAAATCCCAAAAAAAACTTACTTTTGTTAATCTGCATGAACGATCACGATAACAACTACACCAATAATGGTTTTAATCTGTACCAGGCTTACAGCTATACCTTATTATTACAGGTTTGGGCAAGCTCATTCAGCTATGCGGTTGTCCATCAAAACCGTTTGTTGGTATCGGCTCAAAACTGCGATCTTGACGAACTTGCCCATCCCAAACAATTAAGTGAATTATTAAAGGCCACCTATAAAAAAGTGATTATAGGCATGCCTGCAACAGCGTTAACCCTGGTGCCCAAAAGTTTATACAGCGAAGGCGGTGTTGCCGGGTTCGCGCGTTTCCTGGATATTAATGAAAACGAAAAGGTTTTCGCCCAAACGCTTGACGATCAGAATATGGTTATTTATAAAACAAACGCGGCATTAGTTTCGGCAGTAGAGAAATTCAACCTTAAAAACGTGGTATATACTGCACAGGGCTGGATAAAAGCCATTGCAAACAGCAATCCACCAAAAAATAATCTGTATCTTGAAATTGGGAACGACAGTGTACAGTTTTTATATTTTTTGTTAGGCAGCCTTCGTTTTTACAATACTTTTGAGTTTAAAGGTGAGGATGAACTGGCGTATTTTACCTCATTTGTTGCCGAAGAGCTACAACTAAAACCACAACAAATAACCCTTGTTTTAAGCGGCGATATTACCGACGGCGATAAAAACATGAAACGCCTTGCCGATTTTTATCCGGGAATTGAAATAAACGGGTTAGCAATACTGGAACTGCCAGGGCAAATACCATCACATAAATTGCTGGCGCTTGCCGCTTTATCGTTATGCGGATCATCGGAGGGGCGCTAAAAGGATTGAGGCTTAACCCGCCGAAAAACCTGCCGGTACGCCCAACAACCGACCTGGCTAAAGAAGCCCTGTTCAATATCCTGCAAAACCAGGTTGACTTTGAAGGCTTAAAAGTAGTTGACCTTTTTAGCGGGACAGGCAACATTGCTATGGAATTTGCATCTCGCGGCGCTGAACACGTACTATGCGTTGACCGCAGCATACTTTGTGTGAACTATTTGAAAGATACAGCCCGCCAGCATGGTTTAAATGGTATAAAGGTTAATAAGGAGGATGTTTTTAAATACCTGCAGCACGAAACCGAACAATTCGACCTTGTATTTGCCGATCCGCCGTATGACCTTAACCGCATACCCGATATACCAAAGATAATTTTTGAAAAAAATATGCTGCTGCCCGGCGGCTTACTGATTGTTGAGCACCAATCCATGCAAAACCTAAGCAACCACCCGGCGTTTGCAGAACAAAGGCAATACGGGCACTCGTCGTTTTCTTTTTTTAAAACTGCTATCTGAAAATTACATTGGTTGTCAATGGTATCTGTATTAATTTATTAACTTATTTCAATAAAAATTAGACAAATTGTAATAATAATGGCATTTTCTTAAATAAAAATTAAAAAAATTTGGAATTGTAGTAATTATTTATAATTTTTGATGAAGAATTCAGGGTTAAAATAAAATTTTGCCTTTTTTAAGTTTAAAATATCATTGTTATGAACCGGAAATTACTTGCTGAATTGATAACTAACTTAAAAAGTTTGTTTATCCCCAAAAATCAAAAACTTATCCCTGTAAGGGTACATGTTTCCAATAACAACCACAGGAATTTGACAGGGCTTAAATAATTAACGGCCTTATTTTTTTGGACAGCCCCAATTAAACATTTGCATTCCTTAAAATTGCTTGGCGATAGTATCCCATATTTCGTTAGAAATAATTTCCGGCGCACGGTTGCCATCTATTGTTAAAACCTTTTCTTCGTCTTTCAGGAGTTCCATAACCTCAAAATATTTATTCCTTACGTTTTGAAGGTTTTCTAAGGTTTCATAAAGTTCAACCGAACTTCTGCCTTTATTAAGGCGGTCAATGCTTAAATCAGCAGAAATATCAATGTATATGTTTAAATCAGGCCTTCGCAGGTTTGCGCTCATGGAGTTTGCATTAATTACCCAATCAAGGTCCATGTGGGTACTCTGATAGGCATACGACGAAAAATAATACCGGTCGGTAACAACAGTATAACCCTCCTCTAATTTTTTCAGGATACCATTTGTTTTATTCAGCAGGTGGTCCAACCTGTCGGCAACAAAAAGCCCGGCAATTGTACGGTGGTCTGCTTCAATCTTATGGCTGAATATATCCCTGATGATTTTCCCAATGGGGTTGCCGGTAGGTTCGCAGGTTGTATAAACTTTTAATCCGGCATATTCAAGTTTTTCTGTTAATAATTTTACCTGGGTACTTTTCCCGCTTCCGTCAATGCCTTCAAAGGCGATAAATAAGTTTTTCTTCATTAAAATAAATAATCCGGAATTGTTCCGCACTCAAATATACGGTATAATTCCGTTTGAAAACAGAAATAGCCAGGCTCTCAACCCCGGCTATCGCACAAACTAACATTATCATTAAATATTCACTCGCTTATTTATACGGGAAAATTAGGAAATGGGTTACAAAAAAAAATGTTCGGGCGGCTACGCCCGAACAATAAAATATATTGCTTTAATTCAATAATTAAAACGCAAAATCATTAATAAATGCTTTTACGCTTTATCATTGAAATGCTTACCTTAATGATGAAAAATACAGGAACAGCCTGTATAATAATTCCGATCCATGCAAGGGCACTCATATAATAAAAATTTGAGAGTGAATAATATTTACCTAATTAACACATCAAAAATCATACCAAAAAACTAAAAACCGCTTATATTGGAAACAGGTAAACTATTATTTTTTCAGATAATTTTCGCCCCAAAAACGATGAGGGTTGTGTATAAAAAAATTCCCAAAGTGTGTAAAAATATATACATTCATTTTAAGGGAAATTAAGCCGCCAATAGCTCATGAATTTTACCAAACAGAATAAAACCGATAGCCCTGCTGCCACTGCTCATTGCGGTCCGCTTCCGCTCCCCTTGGCTAACATAGCTTCTTTTATATACCTTACCGGGGCGCTGCCATAGCTTAAAAATTTCTCGTTAAAATCTTTTAATTTATACTTATCGCCCATCTTCTTTTTATAGGCTTCGCGCAAGTCCATAATCTCTTTATAGCCTGTGAAATAGCTGTCTAATTGTACGCTGGTTACACTTACCCGTTTCCATTTTCCATCAGCTTCGGCCTGTTGCTGAAATGCCTGGTGGGTGAGCAATGTTAAAGCATCCTGTTTCGACATATTTTGGGTATGCACGTTATAATCCAAAATAATGTTACAAACTGAGCGCAGGTGCCATTTGTACCACATCAGCCTCATTTCGGGGGCGTTATTCTCAAATCCGTTATCCAGCATCATTTCTTCACTGTAAACAGCCCAACCTTCAATCATGGCAGTATTGCCAAAAATTGATTTTATAAGGCTTGGCGCTTTGTTGGCGTACATTAACTGAACATAATGGCCGGGAACAGCTTCGTGCATGCAAAAAATTTGCAAAATATACTGATTGTATTCGCGCAGGTAACTTTCGGCTTTGGCCGGTGGCCAGTCAGCAAGGCTGCCAACATTGAAATAAGTATTACCGGTTTTATCATAAGGCCCCGGCGCACTGATGGATGCATCGGCAACGCCCGCCATATAACCCGGCTCTTTGCGCACTATCAGGGGTTTTGAAGGATCGGGCGTAACCAGGTCTTTGGCTTTTACAAAAGCGCTGAGTTTTGGTATTTCATTCTCTATCGCATGTTGAAATTCATCAGGTTGAACATGTTTTGAAGAAAGTGTATCTATAACCTGGGCTATAAGGTCGAGCGAATCAGCAGGCAGGGGCTTTGTGCCAAAATATTTTGGCCATAATTGTTTACTGATCTTCGCCATTTCATGATGGATGTATTTTTTTCGTTCCATTGCGGCGTTATAGATTTGCTGCGGGGTATATTCGGATTGGATTTCGTATTTGAATTTTGCCTCATAAAGGTTCCTGCCAAGCCTGAAGCTCCGCGGGTGATCGTTTTTCAGGTTTTTTAACCATTCTGCGAAAGCTTTTATTGTTTCGGCTGAAACATGCGCCCTGTCGAGCATTTGCTTTTGTTCGGCCTGCGGGATATTGGTTTTCTTCAGCGAATCGGCAAAGTCTTTTTCAATTATGCCCACGCCGCCCAGGTGTTGGTCAATAGCAAGGCTGGTTAACTCAGCCACCGGGTTTTTTATCTGTTTTTCTGCCTCCTTATAATAAGCCGGAATGTTGGCCATTTTTTGATAAAAGTTGTGCAAACGATTGGCGAGCGGCGCATAATGCTCATTAAGTATGTGCGCAAACGTACCGGTAACGTTATATGAAGTGGGATCCCACTGGTACGATTTTAATTCCTGAATTTTCCACTCCATTTCTTCCATTTGATTTTCCATCAAATGGTAATCGATTTTATTAACATCCGATAAAGTAGTAACATCAAACCTGCTTAACGAATCGATCCCAACTTTTGCAAAGTTCACCAGTTTATCCCGCAACTTATCATCGGGTACAAACAGCAGGCTATCATACTTATGATAGCCAACGGATGTTGCCCAATCGGGATTTAATTTCCACAGGGCCTCAAGGAACGAATTTTCGTAAATGGCGAATGCGGCATCGTCCTTGCCCAACTGCGGGCCAGCGTTGCCATCTTTCTTGCATCCGGTAAAGGCGGCAGTAATTATAGCCGCTGTATATAAAAGCTTTTTGATCACGGGGTTTACCTGGTTACATTTAACGCATAAACTTAAAACATTTAGCCGGAATAAATTATAACTATGTTAATTTAGGTGATATTTGTGCATTATTAGAATTTAGCTGAATGGAAGATAAACATAAGTTACTTATTGGCGAACTAACAAAATTGCTGCTGGGCGGCACTGCGCACCTGTCATTTCACGATGCTTTAAAAGCGCTGCAACCCCGGCTCCGGGGTATAAAGCCTGATAACATGCCGTACAGCATCTGGCAACTGGTTGAGCATATACGCATAGCGCAGTGGGATATGCTGCAATTTTGTAAGGACGCGGGGCATAAATCGCCAAAATGGCCTGAGGGGCACTGGCCCCCTGAAAGTGCGCCCGAAAATGAAAATGCCTGGAATGGGTCGTTATCGCAAATTAACAGCGACCTTGATGAATTTATTGAATTATTGGAGCACAGCGACATTTATCAAAAGATACCGCACGGCGATGGGCAAACTATTTTGCGGGAGGCGTTGCAAATAGCCGATCATAATGCGTACCACATTGGGGAGATCATCGCTGTCAGGAGGTTTTTGGGCGATTGGAAATAGCGATTTTTTTACTCACCCTGCTCGGCTCCAGCAGGCGGTTGGCTGTAAATTGGCAGGGGGGTATATTTGCGATTTAAATTCCGTTCCACATAAGCCAACTATTATTTACATTGCTAAATATTTATTAGTATCCTTGTTACATGTCTAAACAACTGATAAATCAGTATTACAATAATCTCGACCGTGCCATACAGTTTGGTAAATCAACCAACGAAACTGCTATGCGCGATCATTTCTGGATATTGTTGAATGATTATGCCCGTAAACAAAATTACGAGGTAGTAAAAGAGGTATCATGTTTAGGCAGTAAAGGTAAAAAGGTTTATCCCGATGGTATTGTTAAAAACCTGTTTGGGCTGGATATTGGCTTATGGGAAAGCAAGGACGAGAAAACAAGCATTGACGATGAGATAGGCCAAAAAATAAGGGATGGCTACCCTTTAACAAATATATTATTTGAAGACAGCGCCACTGCGATACTTTACCAGCGCGGCGAACTATCCATGCGCATACCCATGCGCGATGCGGATAAACTGCACCAACTGATTACCGCTTTTGTAACTTTTAAAAATGAAACGGTACATAAGTTTGAGGTAGCGCTGGAAAACTTTAAGGCCGATATACCAAAAATTGTTGAAGCCCTGCGGGCGCAAATTGAAGCAACCGGGAAAACAAACCAAAGCTTTATAGCCGTAAGGGATACCTTTTTGGAATTGTGCAAGGTTGAGATAAACCCGGAAATTACATTGGCGGATGTACGCGAAATGATGATTCAGCATATCCTCACCAGCGATATTTTTAACCGCATATTTAACGATGCTGATTTCCACCGCCATAATACCATTGCCCGCGAACTGGAAAACCTGATAAATGCACTGTTTAACTATAGCGAACGCCGTAACCTGCTTGGCAATATCGAGCATTATTACGATGCCATAAGCGCGGCAGCATCAGAAGTTACCGACCACCATGAAAAGCAGAAGTTTTTAAAAGTACTGTACGAGAACTTTTACAAGGTATATAACCCCAAAGCTGCCGACCGCCTGGGCGTGGTTTATACGCCAAACGAAATTGTGCAATTTATGGTGCAAAGCACCGATTACCTGCTCGAAAAGCATTTTGGCAAAACGCTGGCAGATGAAAATGTAGATATTTTAGACCCAGCCACAGGTACAGGCACTTTTATAACCAGTATTATCGACCATATACCTAAACACCTGCTATCTAATAAATACAAAAACGAACTTCATGCCAATGAGGTAGCAATACTGCCTTATTACATAGCCAACCTGAACGTAGAGTTTACCTTTAAGCAAAAGATGGGTTATTATGAGGAGTTTGTGAACCTTTGTTTTGTTGATACTTTAGACAATGTGGCTTCGTTAAAGTTTGCAAAAAAGGATGCAGGCCACCAAACAGGGATGTTTGGTTTATCATCTGAAAACAGCGAGCGGATAAAAAAGCAAAATGAAAAAAGGATCTCCGTAGTAATTGGCAACCCACCGTATAATGCCAACCAGGCCAACGAAAATGACAACAACAAAAACCGCGAATACCCGATAATCGACAAACACATTAAAGAAACCTTTATAAAACAAAGTACCGCGCAAAAAACAAAGGTTTACGATATGTACGCCCGCTTTTACCGCTGGGCGATGGACAGGCTGGATAACAACGGCATAATAGCTTTTATCACAAACCGCAGCTTTATTGACAGCCGCACTTTTGATGGTTTCAGAAAATGCGTGGAGCAGGACTTTAGCAATTGCTACATTATTGATACCCATAGTGATGTGCGTGTAAACCCAAAAATTGCAGGGACTACGCAAAATGTGTTTGGCATACAAACAGGTGTTGCGGTAATGTTTTTAGTTAAGAAAGAAAACAAGGAAAGCCGTTGCCGCATTGAGTATATGGATATGCCGGACGAATGGCGCAAAGAAGAAAAATTATCCTGGTTTAAAAATAACCATTTGGAAACCATCCCATTTAAAAGGGTTGAACCTGATAAAAAATCAAACTGGATAAATTTAGCTGATAGTGATTTTGAAAGTTTGATACCAATTTGCAATAAAGATGTTAAATCTGGGAAAAGTAAAGAAGCTGTTTTTGAGTTATATTCCACTGGAATTTCAACTAATCGCGATGAGTGGGTAATTGACTTTTCACAAAAAGGACTAATAAATATGATGAGTTATTTTACAAATGAGTATAATAATTTATTGAAAAAGAAAGATTTTTCATTTCCAAATACTATTAAGTGGTCACGGAATTTAAAGGTTCGTTTTAAAAATGGATTAGAAGAGAAATTTAATGAAAAATCCATTATTAAATATAATCACCGACCCTATACCCCTACATATCTATATCACTCCAAAGTCTTCTTAGATGAACATGGTTTATCAGAAAAGATATTTAATAATATAAATCTTGCTTTGTGTATTTCTGGTAATGGATCATCAAAGCCATTTCAAATATTAGGAGTAACTAATTTCCATTCATTAGATTACCTTGAAAAAACGCAATGCCTCCCATTATATATCTATGATAAATCAGGAAATCGCAAAGACAACATCACCGATTGGGCATTAAACCTTTTTAAAGATCATTACCAATCATTGGCTACCGCCGACACGAAATTAAGCGCCAAGACCGGTGCCGAACCGGCTGCTTTTACTAATAAAAAGGCAATTACCAAAGATGATATTTTTCATTACACTTACGCGGTATTGCATAACCCGGCCTACCGCAAAAAGTATGAGCTGGATTTAAAACGGGAATTTCCGCGCCTGCCGCTTTATGATGATTTTTACCAATGGGCGGCCTGGGGCAAGCAACTGATGAATTTGCACATCAATTATGAAACTGTTGAACAATATTTATTAAAGCTGATAGGAACCAAAGCCGGAATAGACGAAGCAAAGGTAAGTGCGTTTTCTAACATTATATGCGAGCCGGAAGCCTTATACAAAACACAGTCGAAAATAAAAGTTAAGTTGAAGGCCGATAAAGCAAACGGCATTATTGAGCTTGACGAGCAAACCGCACTAAGCGGCATACCCAAACAAGCCTGGGAATACAAGCTCGGCAACCGCTCGGCACTCGAATGGGTGTTGGACCAGTACAAAGAAAAAAAGCATGTTGACCCCACCATTGCCGAAAAGTTTAACACCTACCGCTTTGCAGATTATAAAGAACATGTGATAGATTTGTTAAAACGGGTTTGTACGGTGAGTGTGGAGACAGTTAGGATTGTGGGGGAAATGGAGAATTCATAGTTGTAAATCATTTATATGAAAAATAA
>DATCES010000260.1:0-3124 GCA_036509935.1 Mucilaginibacter sp. | reverse complement strand
GAGCGGCGGTTGTTGGTTTAACATCAGCAGTTGTTGTCAATTTGAGTTCGTATTTTTCCCAAAAGGTGCTTTTAATCAAATTGATGGTCGCTGAAGCATATACCGTTTTACCGTCATTACTCTCTATACTTACGGTTATAGGACCGGCGGTGTTGTCGGCAATTACAGGCACAGCAACGGCAGGCGCAGGAGCTCCGCGGCGGGTAGGATATGGCTTGCTATCTGTACCTTTAATGTAAAAAGAAGCTTTATAAGTTGTATTAGGTAATACAGGTATACCCCAATAACCCTCATTTGCGATTCCCGCCCTACCGCCGCCGGTATCAACCAAAAGTCTTAAACAGGTAGTTAGCGCACCATTAATTGCGTGGCGTCGCTGATCAAACGGAACGTTGTCGGGCTTTGCGGCAACTAACTGAATAGATGCATTTGCGCCACCTTCCTGGATCACGCTCCATGCTTCGGGCGTATTTGGATTGTCTTTGAATATCCTATTTTTAATCAGTTCGGCATACAAGCCGCCATCATAAGAATGGTTGATCTCTTCGGTCATCAGCCCGTACAAATGCGGACTTACATTTGCGCCTGGCTTAGTTAAATCAAGCGTCAGTTTAGGGTTTTGTGCTTCCGAATTGTTGGCCATAAACAGGAACAGGCACAAACTTGAAAGGGGGAATAACTTCATCATAATTGGTATTACTATTATTTTAATTGTGTTTTTTACACTTATTTTACAAAGCCAACAGATTCATTTCCTTATCCGGAATAAACTAAAAAACATGCAGGCTCTTTCTTTTAAATATTACTTTTCAAAACCAGTTTATTTTTTGCCAGCCGTTAATTTAATTTGTGTGAATGAATGGGGTGGAAATATGTAAGATAGTTGATGGTTTTTTATTTGAACGTCTTTTTTTACCGGCACATATTGATCCTGTTTGTCAAATACAAAAGCTTCCTGCAATTCCTGGCCCGCAACGAGGCTCGCTTCACCACCACCCTCAAAACCTCCTGAAACATTGGAAATATCCGCGGTGATGGCTTTGTCTTTACTCCTGTTTACGACGTTAATAAAAACTGTATTGTTGTCTTTGGAATAGGCGGCGGTAACATCCAGGTATGGTATGTTGCTGAAATTTGAAGTGTTGAAAGTATCGCAATCAACATAAGTGTCTACCGAATTACCGAGGCAATTATTTGAGTACGCTTTGAAAATGTAAAACAACGGTGTTTTGAAAGTCCCTTTAACCCTATCGCTGCTTAAAAGGGAGGTAAGCATCGTAAAGTTCGTCATCTTAACTACATCGGCATGGCGTAAAAAAGAGTTGAAACATTGCGCAACCGGTAAAACAGACATTACATCTCTTGACATGATCCCCCACTCGTCAACCGCAAGGTATATAGGGTTCTTAAATCCCTTCATTGTTTTTACCGCTTCAATTTCATCAGCAGTTACTTTGATTTTTTCTTCAAAATCCATCGCGCTTTGTCCCATATAGGTATAGTAGTCAGGTGATCTTTCCCAGTAGCGGTGGATAGAAAGGTAATTTATTTTATCGCCAAGGCCTGAAAGCACCTTGCGGTTCCATTCCAACCACTGCCCGGTTGGTTCGTAATACGACGAACCTGACGCGACGAGCTTTATCGTACTGTCAACAGATGTCATGGCTTTCGCAGCTTGCCTTCCAATATTAACATACTCCTCGGCTGTTTTATGGCCAAGCTCCCAGGGGGCGCCATCAACTTCATTGCCGAGGTCCCAGATTTTCACATTGTACGGATCCTTATGCCCGTTTTTCGCCCTTAAATCCGAGTAATACGTCCCTTTCGGATAGTTGCAGTATTCAAGCCAGTAAGCAGCGTCCTGGATATCCCCCAGGCCAAGGTTTACACCGACAATATTTTCGCTGCCAATTGCTTTGTTTAGGGCAAACCATTCATCGGTGCCTACATGGTTATTATCAACGCCGCCCCATGCAAGGTTGATGCGCGCGGGCCTTTTATCTTTTGGACCGATACCATCCTGCCAGTTATAACCCATCAGGTAGTTCCCCCCTGGCCAGCGCATATTGGTTATTTTAAGTTCCCTCATCGCATCGATATAATTTTTCTTAAAGCCATTTTCGTCAGCCAATGGTGAAGAAGGGTCATATAAGGGACCATAAAGGGTGTTAAACCTAACGGAGTCGGGTAACCCCATTCTTTTTCCGCTAAACTGGATGGGTTCCATGAATACCCCGTAGATTTTAGGATCAATTTCTCCGATTTTCCTGTTTACGTCAATTTTTATCTTTGCATTTTGGGAAAACAAGGAAAAAGGAAGGGCAAGCATCAGAAAAGGAAGCAACTTTTTCATATAGATCAATTTAATTTGTCATTAAAATAGGTTTTAAAAAGACTTTTGAAGTCAACACGATCATTATAAATTTTTGCAATGCAAGCAGCCTATTCAAAACGTACCCAGTCAACTTCTACATTGCCTTCGCCCTTTAATTGTACCACAAGGTTTTTAACGCCTGTTGGCGCTGCTAAAACGGGCTTTTTAATTATTCCCCAATCGCTTCCCTTCGGTATCTTCACTTCCGCAATAATTTTCCCGGCAGCATCTTTTGTTCTGATAAATAATGTTCCGCCAGTTGTGGAGCGCGCCTTTATCTCAGTAAACTTCAATGTTTTCTTTCCGAAATTAACACTGTTGTATTGCATCCATGCATTAGATTTATTGAAAACTGTTTCCCAGCCATTAAACCTGTTAAGCGTGTCGAGAAATTCTATCGCGGCACCATCTTCGCTTTTAGCGCTAAACCTGTCGACCTGTATTTTTTTTGTCGCGTTGGTTATGCCAACACCACGTAATGTAGGGATAACCTTGCGGATTGTGCCGTCTTCATTGAAAAAGAGACTGTCGGCCCTTACGGAGCGATTCTTATCAAAGTTGGGAGACAGATCGTCGTTGTGATAAAACAAATACCACTGATTTTTGAATTCGATAACTGACTGATGATTTGTCCAGCAGCCTGAAGCCGATTCATCCATAATAACCCCGCCATATTTAAACGGGCCGAGCGGGCTATCTGACATCGCATATTCCAGCCGCTCTGTTTTATTGGCCACATGCGGGTAGGTC
>DATCES010000259.1:0-5781 GCA_036509935.1 Mucilaginibacter sp. | reverse complement strand
TCGCCGGTCAGTTCAACTGCCCCTCCGCAAGCCACAAGTTATAAAAAGGATATCCAGCCAATTTTTACTGCTGATTGTGCCGTTTCCGGGTGCCATGTTGCCGGATCACAAACACCTGACCTGGAAGCAGGTGTATCTTATGTTGACCTTGTTAACGGTGGCTACGTGAATACAATTGTCCCTGATCAAAGCAAGCTTTATATTATGATAACAGGGGAAATGGCGGTACATATTCCAAATTCTGCAGACACACAAAAAATATATGACTGGATCAGGACCGGGGCCCTTGATAATTAATTTACTTAAAAAACAAGAACGTGAAACTAAAAATAAAATTACCAAACTGCCTGTACATATTACCCGTATGCCTGGTTAGTTGCCTGTTTTTACTACAGGCATCAACCCTATACGCACAGGACAGCACAGGAGTAGCTAAAGAACCAATTACTCCTGTAAAGGCCAAGCCCGTTAAAAATACTTTCGATGGCACGTGGATTATTGATGACCAAACTGTAATTGTACCTGTAAAAGGAACATTTCAGATGGACATTATGCACAGATTTGGAACCTTCGGAAATGGTTATCAGGATTTAGACGGACTATTTGCCCCGGCCAACATCAGGCTTGGTGTAAATTATGCCCCCATCAGTAACCTTTATATAGGTATTGGCCTTTCGAAAACTGATATGCTATGGGATGGAAATGCCAAATACGCCATTATTAAACAAACCAAAGGGGTATCGCCGGTAAGCGTTACTTATTTTGGCGATATGGCATACGACACAAGATTGGACCCGGGCCATAGCATTTTCCCCCACACAACCGACCGTCTAACTTCTTTTAACGAGATCATTATCGCCAGGAAGTTTAGCGATAAGTTTTCGTTGCAGGTAGCGCCAACACTATCGCACCAAAATTCGGTAAATGGGTATTATACAAAACTTGACAGCACCGGATCGAAAGTGTTTGAAGAAATGAGACATGATCAATTTGGAATTGCTGTTGCGGGAAGGTATAAAATATCTGAAAGCACCTCAATAATAGTTGACTATGACCAACCGATTACCCAAGAGCCTACCAATAACCCCCACCCAAACTTAGCTTTCGGGTTTGAGTTTACGACAAGCGGGCACACATTCCAGGTGTTTATGGGGAATTATTCTATGCTTAATCCGCAACATGACAATTTCTTTAATGCAAACAACCCTTTTGGTTATACAGATGCAAATGGTACAAAGGTTAAAGGCGGCCAATTTTGTATCGGTTTTGATATTTCGAGGTTGTGGAACTTTTAAAGTTTAAACAGAAAGGTAAATTACATCAAAACATTTAAAAAATAAGCTGACTATGGCAATCGAACAGGAAGTAAGACCTTGATCTGCTTCCTGTTCTTCTGGTCGGCGGTTTGCCGGCATCTGCCTTCAGATTCTCCCCTGCCAAAGATGCACTTGGGTTTGATAAACACTTCCTGCCCTTAAGATATATACAAAACCTCCGCACCACAACCTATGCACATTAAAAAAAACCTGACGTTTAACCTTTCAAGGCAGATAAGGCCAACTTCAGAAAGTCTTCAGAATGTTTGATGTGTATCATCCTCAGGCGTGATATGCATCATATTTAACATTGTCATAAGAAAGTAATTTAGCCGTCGAAAAGAATGTTAATTCATCAACACTATAAAATTCAAACAAATGAAAATTTTTAAAAACAGAAAAATCTGGGTTATAGCAACTGTAACCTGCGCATTAGGGTATCTGGTAAGTTGTACAAAAAAAGACCAGGTTATTATAAACAATGCCCCGGTTAGTACATCAACATTAGTATCAATAAAAACAACAACCGCACCTACCATTGATGGCTCAATAGAAGCAGCATGGAACAGTGCACCAAAATTAAACTTCACACCAACGGTACCAAATCCGGGCAATGGTCTTTTTTCCGGATATAACGGTGAAACATACCCGGCTACCCTCCGTTCAATGTATGATGATAAATACATCTATTTTTTAGCTGAATGGAAAGATGCCGGAAAAAGTGTTTATGTAGCAACCTGGTACTTTAACCCAACCACTAAACTTTGGGCACAGGAGCCAACCAGCAGGACTTATGATGTAAATGGTAATTTAACAAGAGATGGTTTTGGTGAAGATAAATTTGCCATGTTATTTAACATTAACAACTCCACACCATTATTTGCTACGCAAACCTGTTATGCAAGCTGTCACATTTTTACTCCTTATACCAATTTTTCTGTTACACCGGCGGTAGAAGTATCTAATGCCAGCAACGGTAACCACTATACCAACGGCCCCGAAGAAAAAATTGATATGTGGTGGGGCCATTTAAGCAGGGACCTTATCTTTAATCAAATAGATGATGAATACCAGGATTGGGCAGGCGGCCCGGGTGTTACCTCTTTAGTAGGCGGTTCAGGCAATGGCCGTCACGTTGATGATCTTGTAGTAACAGGTGCATCAACAACCTGGCCTTATGCCCCCGCTTATACAACCGCCGCTCCGCAGGGGGCATTAAACAATAAACAAACATTAAAATTAGACGGGACCGGTGCTAAAGTAAGTGTTCCTATGTGGATTATCCCCAGTGCGGCCAGCTATTATTACATTCTCGCTTCTGATACTTTAGCAGGTGGTAAGGCCGCTAAGATCACCGGCGTTAGTTCAACCGGGGTATTAACTTATAACGGTGGTACAATTGATCCAACTACAGGAACCGATTATCAAAGAACAGGTGATGCTGTTTACGGCGGTGATGGCCCAAAATGTTTCCCAAGTTATATCGCATCCCCTTTAATAGGCGGACAGGCAGACATTACCGGCGCAGCAGTTTATACAGGTTCTGGCTGGACTGTTGAATATAAACGTTTATTAAAAACAGCAGATGTTTTAAAACAGGATGTTGATTTTTCGAGCCTGCAAGACCAACCTTTTGGGTTTGCAATCTGGAACCAATCAAACAATCAGCACGGTATTCAACCGTACCTGACCCTGACATTTAAGAAATAGTAATTAACTGTTTCAAATAATTAAAAAACAGAGATTATGTCAAAGAAAATATTAGGACTCGGATTGTTTACAATTGCATCATTTATTTTAATAATGATCAGTTGTACCAAAACAACAACAGTTCCTATAGACGAGACTCCGGCAATAACCACTACCGTAAGCTTTTCAAAAGATATCCAGCCGATATTAACAAAAAGCTGTGCGGTAAGCGGGTGCCATAGCGGATCTGTCGCACCAAATTTGTCAGCTGCAACAGCCTACAATGCTTTGGAAAACGGGAACTTAATTAATACAAGCACGCCTAAAAGCAGTGATGTTTATTTATGGCTTACTGGAAAAAAGGCGGTGGCTATGCCTGCCGGGACTGCAAACAATCCATCAAATATAAATGCGTTAATGCTTGCCTGGATTACACAAGGGGCTAAAAACAATTAAAAAAAAGACTCATGAAAAAACACAATAATCAATCATCATCAATTTCAGGCTTTGCCAGATCCTGTATCTTGATTGTCCTCTGCAGTAGCTTTGGTAATTTGATGGCACAGGGAACCGTTGCTAAAGATACCACCAAAAAAGCAGTTACAGTGCAGGATACGGCCGTCGCCCCTGTGGTTAAAAAGAAATCATTCGTAAAAAACACGTTTGACGGGAATTTTATTATAGACAACCAAACGGTAATGGTGCCGATTAAAGGTACCTTTGAATTTGATATTCAGCACAGGTTTGGTACAGTAAATAATGGATTTTCGGACCTGTTTGGAATGTTTGCAAGCGCAACAATGAAACTTGGGTTCAATTACACCCCCGTTAATAATTTACAAATAGGATTTGATGCCACCAACGAAAAAATGGAAGTGGACTTTAATTTAAAATACGCCATATTAAAACAAACAAAAGACGGTTCAATGCCGGTGAGCATTACATATTTTGGAAATGCCATGGCAGATACCAGGAAAAAGGATGCCACCAGTATATTTGTAACATTTAACGACCGTCTTGCTTACTTTAACCAAATCATCATTGCCCGGAAATTTAGCGAAGGGGTCTCTTTACAGATAAGCCCAAGCTATACGCACTTTAATGACCTGTTGGGTTATTTAGATGCTTCTGGAAAAGTAATGCCAAAATGGAACAATGATCACTACGCTATATCTGCGTCCGGTAGGTTTAAAGTAAGTGAAGGCATGAACCTGATCGCAAATGTTGATCAGCCGCTTTCTCAGCACCCGCTTGATAATCCGCGCCCCAATATAAGTTTTGGGATAGAAATGAAAACAAGCGGTCACGATTTCGAGATATTTTTCGGCAACTACAGTTCTTTAATGCCCGAAAACAATGCACTTTTCAATCAGAATGATTACCGCAAAGGGCAATTCCTGATCGGCTTCAACATATCAAGATTGTGGAATTTTTAATTAGAACAAAAACGTAAGAAATTTCTTACACTTAAAACAGACTTTATATAATTTACTACAAAAAACAAAATGAAATGAAAAGGAAAATGATCTTATCTGGTTCAGTAATAGCTGTTTGTATAATGAGCTTTGCTTTTACCACTATTCAACAGCCAAAACCATGGCCCGTTCCTGAAAAAAATGCAAAAATGGCTAATCCTGTAAAATCAAACGGGGAATCACTCTCTTCAGGTAAAGCTTTATGGAACCTTCATTGCGCATCATGCCACGGAAAAAAAGGGTTAGGCGATGGCAGCAAAGCCGCACAGTTAAAAACTACCCCCCAGGATATGACCCTTGCGTCTTTCCAATCCCAAACAGATGGCGCACTTTTTTATAAAATAGCGGAAGGCCGCGATGATATGCCAAGCTTCAAAAAGAAGATCCCTGATGCTGAAGACATCTGGAACCTGGTAAATTTTACCCGGACATTTAAAAAATAGTTTCACAAAGATGAAACAAACAAAAAGGCCTGGCATAGTTCAGGCCTTTTTTGTATCATTTTAGCCCTTTTTACTCCTTCTGGTTGACTTTTTAAGTGACCTCAATCATTTTTTTTACGAACAGAAGTCACGATTTGGCATGCCGGGTTGATCTAAATTTACATTGTTCTAAAAGATTAAATAGTTATGAATAACAATGAAAAAATAACACCCTCAAACTTACCATCCAGGAGGAAATTTGTTTGGAAAGTTGGCGCTTTTGCACTGGTAACCGGCTTTGCTGCGGCTGTTAAATTTCCGTTTTCATCCCTGAAAAATGTGATCACAGGCAAATCTCAAATAAAGGGTAAAGCAATTACGATGCTTACCCAGGATGGTAAACTTGTGCAGGTTAACGAGGCATTAATAACCTCGTGCAAAAGAAAAGTGAATAACAATGAACTCCAGAATTGGATCAAAAAATAAACATCAACACATAAAAAAAAATAATTGTGATGAACCACGAAAATAATTCGAGAAGGGATTTTTTAGTAACAGGTTTGCTGGCCGTAGGGGCGGGCATAGGTGTTGCAGCAGGATGCAATTCAAAAAAAGACGTATTTTCAGCAGCGGCAGACGGGGATATAAAGGCATCAGGTAAAAAAGTAAAACTATTATCTGTTGATGGCGAAGTGATCGAAGTTGATGAAGCATTTTTAAAACCTGTCCCACACATGCCGCCTGTTTCAAACGCCGAAGCAAGGGTTGGTATCCCCGGTAAAAAATTTGTAATGGTGATTGACCTTTCGAGGTGTAAAAACTTAAAGAAATGCCAGGCGGCCTGTAACCATGCGCACGATTTAAACCCCGGGGAAAACT
>DATCES010000258.1:0-2675 GCA_036509935.1 Mucilaginibacter sp. | reverse complement strand
GATGAAAAGCAGGGTATTTTTCGATGATACAGGGAACGGGCTAAAACAAAAAGTAATACCTGTTTATATTGCAGGCAACTGGATAGCGGTACAAACCACCAATACCACTTTTGGCACGGCAATTAATATTTCAGAACCCGGCCATAAAGGGAAGTATGATACCCTTTTGCTTAATCATTACCAGAGTCATAAGTTTTATGACAGATCGTACTTTACCAGGACCCCTGTACACGGGCAAGGGTTCATTTTGCAGATTGATAGCTTAAATAAGGTATTAAAGCAGGTAAAGAATAATAAATATCTTCTAAAAGAGGGGGATGATATCGGCTACGTTACACTAAAAGTTAACGATTTCTTTTTTATTGATTTTTATGATTATAATACCGATACACTGGTACGCAGATATTATATTAAACGGCTTAAAGTACTACCTGAAATTAAAGTTTATCATCAACAGCTAAAAGGACAAATACATGAAAGCCAGGTACAGGTTAGTGGTACTCAAAAAATAGTTTTTTCACCCGGTGGGAAGTTCGTTGCTACTGTTAAAACTAAGCCGGAATTTAGGGATTCTGCTGTTAAATACCTTTTAATAAACCTGAAAACACGGGATACGCTGCAACAAATTGGCCCCACACTCTTAAAGCTGCCAGAGCTAACTTCAAATACAGATTATGAGTTGCAATTTAACTATGTTATACAGCCGGAAAACGTGGGTGTACTTTATCTATCGGTAAAGCCTTACTGGTATCAGTCAGCCATATTTTATTTTATGGCATTAATTGCCTTTACATTGCTTATAATTATTGTTATAGTAGTTGTGCTAAAAAGGAAAATCAGGGTTTCAAAAGAAAAACAAACAGAAACAGAGCAGGCTTTAAGGCTGGTACAGGCTCAATTAAACCCGCATTTTACCTTTAATGCTTTAAGCTCTATTCAGGGGCTTATCAATACCAATCAAATTAATGATGCCAATTATTACCTGCATGAGTTTAGTGCATTACTGAGGCAAACGTTAGACCGTAGTCAGCATATTTTTAATACACTGGATAAGGAAATTGAGATGATGAATACTTACATCGGTCTGGAACAATTGAGATTTAGTTTTTTATCGGATATCCAAATATCAAAAACCCTTAACTTACCCGACATTGAAATACCCACGTTGATATTACAGCCACTGATAGAAAATGCAATTAAGCACGGCGTTTCTGTTTTAGGAGATAAAGGACAATTGCAAATATCCTATAAAGAGGGGCAGCAGCCTGGTGCGCTTATTATCATTATAAAAGATAATGGAAACAGCTTTGACGATGACACAGCTTACGGTTATGGCTTAAAGTTGACATTGGAAAGGATTGAGGCTATTAATAAATTAAAAAATGAAAAAGCAATTACGTTGGAGTTTAACAAACATGCAGGTACGGCAATAACTTTGATATTTAACAATTGGATATAGAATGATAAAAGCAATAATTGTTGATGACGAGCAGTTTAATATTAAAAATTTACAATCGTTATTAAATAGCCAATGTCCTGAAATTGAAGTGGTAGGCACCTCTACTTCGGCTATACAAGCAAGGGAGTTAATTTTAGGCGTAAAGCCGGATTTGGTTTTTTTAGATATTCAGATGCCCGGCATGACTGGCTTTGAGCTTTTGAAATCACTGGATGAGCGCTCCTTTGAAGTTGTTTTTGTTACCGCTTATGATGAGTATGGAATAATGGCTATAAAGTTTTCGGCACTTGATTACCTGCTTAAGCCTATAAGCATGATCGAATTAAAGAAAGCGGCAGATAAAATTAAGATTAGCGTAAATGTTAAAAAGCAAAATTTACGGCTGGAAAATTTACTTCACTTATTAGATAAGCAAGACAGGGACGAGAATGAAAAAATCGCTTTGCCAACGTTAAAGGAAACTTACTTAGTTCCAGTTAAAAACATAGTGAGATGCGAATCATCAAACAACTATACAACTTTCTTTTTAGTTGACGGGGTATCACATTTGATATCAAAACCGATGTATGAGTATGAGGAACTGCTCTCGCCCTATGGTTTTATCCGTTGTCATCAGTCGCACCTGGTTAATAAAAAGCATATAGTAAGTATTCTTAATGACGATTCGGGATACTTAATTATGGGGTACACAGGCATCAAAGTGCCTATCTCCAAGCAAAAGAAGGGCATTGTTAAATCGTTTTTTAAAATATAAGCCATTTAGAATGACGATGGGCTTTAGATGTATTATTTTCATTGCTTATTACTATACGAATAGCAAAACCACTATTGAAGTTGTTTTGCTAAAAAATTATTGGGGTTTAATTACAGTAAATCTATAAATCATCTGATTTATAACCGATCTTTTTACGTTGTTGTGGTTCTTACTTTTTGCCGATTAATTCATCAAGCTTATGATCTGTTAAATGATTTTAAAAGGAGTTTCAATAAAGCTTTGTATGACGAATTAGTAGAAAATTCCTTTTACTATTCACCGCCTTATTTACCAATTTACGGCTATATGCAGCAAACTAAACGTTGGCCTATGCTTTGCCTATCGATGATGGAATGGGATAGCACAGAAACTAAAGCAAGGTTTAAAGAATATGCCGAAAAGTATTACCCCACTATGAACAGTAGCGAACTCATAAGCCAGGTGAACAATTGGCCGAATTAT
>DATCES010000257.1:0-6043 GCA_036509935.1 Mucilaginibacter sp. | reverse complement strand
TTCTATCTTATCATGGTCAAAACTGGTAAACAGGGAGTCAACGGCAGTTTCAAATATAAAACCGATCTCTTTTTCTTCGGCAATATCTGTAAACGACAGGCTTACCTCACTGATAAACTCCACGATATCTCCCGGTTTTGTATGCAGCTTTAACTCCTGAACTTCCATCTTACGAAAATCAAGCAGCTGATTTACAAGGTTTAATAATCGTTTGGCATTTTTTTCTATCATGTTCAGCTGCTGGTGCTGCTCGGGTTCGAAAGTGTGTTTGAGCATTTTGTCAACCGGGGCCATAATCAGCGATAAGGGCGTCCTGAATTCGTGGCTTACGTTGGTTAAGAATTTAATTTTCATCAGGTCAAGCTCATGCATGCGTTTCACCTCCTGCCGTTCCTGTTCAATCAGCATTTTCGCTTCCTGTTTCTCCTTTTCGGCCGCAAACTGTCTCCTTATTTTTTGAATACTGCGTTGCCGGATAAAAAGAAGTATTCCAATAAACAGCGCGAGGTAAATAGTATATGCCAGGGTCGATTTCCAGAACGGCGGCAGTACTTTGATTTTTAGAGAAATATAGTCCGGATTCCATGCTCCTTCTGAATTGGACGCACGCACCTTAAATACATAATCGCCGCCGTCAAGGTTCGTATAAGTAGCTTGTCGTGTTCTGTTATCGGCATTTAACCAGCCATCGTCAAAACCCTCCATCATATACTGGAGTTTTACTTTATTAGGGTTAAAAAAATTAAGGGCAGCAAATTCAATTGTAAAGACATTTTCGCTATGCTTAAGCGTTATTTCATGTATGGCCGAGATGGCTTTGGACAGTACCACATGCCCGTCAAAAACGTCATTGGCTGCTATGCTTTTATTAAATAGCTGAAAATCGGTAAAAACTAATTTTGGCTTATTGAAATCGGGCTCTATGCTTGCAGGATCGAAAATATTAAAGCCGTCAGCGCCTCCAAATATCAACTCCCCACTGCGCATTTTTAAAGCGGAATTTATATTAAATTCCCTGCCCTGCAAGCCATCTATTTCGTCGAAATTTTCCACATGAAAATTAAAAGCATTAGCGGTTTGTGTTAGGGTGACGCGGCTTAATCCATTTGATGTACTCAACCACATTGCTCCCTTGTTATCGTACAGAATACTTAAGACTGAATTAGCAGGCAGACCGTTTTTTTTTGTAAGTGAAGTAAAAGTGTTCGTTTCAGGGTTCAATACACTTAATCCGCCCGCTGTCGCGATCCATATTAAACCTCGGCTATCCTGGTTAATACTGTTTATGGTATTGTCGACTAAACCTTTTGCACTGTCTCCATTTGAGACATAATGGATCACACGCCCTTTATGTTTCAATATCACATCTACGCCCAAAATTCCCCCAATCCATATATTTCCTTGTCTATCCTCAAAAATCGAGGATGCCATCGATGACCTTATATCGGATGGTTTAAAAGGATGGTAAAATATTTTTTTTGAACGGTCGAAAATCTCAAGACCACCTGCCAACGTTCCTATCCATAAACGGTGCGAGGAATCTTCAAGGATACTCCATACCCTGTCATCAGCAATACTGGTGGCTACCTTATCATCATGCTTATGATGGGTAAATGTTTTTCCATCAAAACAGTCCAAACCGCCAAAATAGGTACCTATCCATAATTTTTGGTCATGGTCAATGCATAAATTAACAATAACGTCATTACAAAGGCTATTGGGATTTCCTGGATCGTGTTTGTACTGTGTAAACTTACCCGTTTTGCGGTTAAAATAAATCAGCCCCCCCCGTTTGTGCCAATCCATAAATTCCCCGGCTTATCTTCAACAAATTTGTCAACATCGTTAAAACTTAAACTGGCAGGATCTGACGCAAAATGCCTGTAAAGCGGGAACCTGATAATATTTTTATGATAATAGCTTATTCCCTTTTTAAACGTACCGGCCCAAATAATACCAAAGTTATCCTTGTAGAGTGTTACAGTATTCTGCCCTAAAGATTTGGCGTCGTCCTCACGGTTTAGCAGGTTTGTAATCTCAAATTTCTTTTTATCCACCACACTGATTCCGCCATGGTCGGTAGAAATCCATATACGCCCATCATCGGCTTGAATGATATTGTTTATGAAATTCGCCTTTAACTTTAGCCCTGCTGATTCTTTATCAATATGCAGCAAGGTCCCTGTTGAAGGCTTGTAATAAAATACACCCGCCTCAATATAGTACGCGTAGAACCACAGATCATTATCCCGGTCGACAGTTAAAGAATAATAACCATTTTTATTATTGTATGCCTTTTTAAAAATATCTGTGTGATAGCTAATTTTATTAAGTTTAGTATCGAACATCTCAACTGTACCGTCACTGTAAACTATCCAAATATTGCGTTTAGTATCAAAGGTGATATCTGTAATGGAACTTGAATATAACGATGGAATGGAATTAATGCTATGATAATAGTGTTTCGTTTGCTTGCTTACGGTATTATATAGGTAAATACCTGAATCAGGATACAAAAACCAAAAGTCCGTGGCGCTCGTCCGCACTATCTTAGTGACATTTGGATAAACGGGGAGTTTTAAAGAACGTGATAATGTTGACATGTCACTATTAAACTCCTCTTTATCAGGATCATAATAACAAAATACATTGCGCGTTGATATCCATAGTTTTTTATCAGGTCCCTCATAAATATTTCTTATAAAATCATCAGTGAGCGAGCTTTTGTCATTGGCATCGTGCCTGAATACCTTAAAGGTATAACCGTCGTAACGGTTAAGTCCCGATGCGGTACCAAACCACATAAAGCCTTCCGAATCTTTAAAAATACAGTTAACCTGGTTATGCGACAGCCCGTTACTAATATCAAGTTGCGAAAACCTGTACTGGCTGATTTGTCCAAAAACATTTGTGCAGGCAAAAAATAATGCAACTGCAAGAAAAGAATAAAATTTTACACGCATCGGTGGATCATTGAATAAAGCGCAAAATCAACAGGTTAAATTTTAAAGCCAATACTAAGGTAACATAAATATTACGCAAACTTGTAATTCATGTTTAATAAAACGGGATTTTTCTATTATCCGCCAGATGGTTAAAAACCTGCATCATTAAATAAAAAAATGCGCCCCGTATCTTACCCCGGAACGCATCAACCCCGTCTTTACCAAATAAATTAAGGGTTTTCATCAACTAAAAATTATCTTTTACTACATTATGCGCTGCTGCAACTGAGCTGCCGGAACATTGCGAAAAGTTTCTTACCGCAATTTCACTACCGTTACTTTACCGTCGTATCTAACTGTTTTGTCAATATTCGTCGCAGCTATTGGGCCTGAACCATGTTTGCCGTTGACCACGACAATGTTGAAGGTACGCTGCTTTAACATACCCGGGAAATTGCCTTTGGTACCTGATATGCCCAGTTTTTTCTGTCGGTTATTCCAGGTTAATGTAAAGGTGGCGTATTGCCCTTTCTCATAGTTATAATTATCATTCCCGTCCTCGTAAAAGGTAAACCGGCCATCAGCGCCCGGGTAAATGCGCAGTTCAATAACCTTGTTGGTTTTTTGGGTAGCGTACTCCACCTCGGGGCCCATCGGTATGATGGAGCCGGCACGAACGTATAAAGGCATCACATCTATTGGCGCAGCGGCATTAACTGTTTTACCGCCGCTTACCTTTTCGCCTGTCCAGAAATTATACCACAAATCTGATCCCGGCAAATAAACCGTTCTTTCTGTTGCTCCTTTGTCTGTAACTGGGTTAATCAAAAATGCCGGGCCAAACATATATTGATCGGGTATTTTGTAAACGCTGGTGTCGTTCCTGAAATCAAATGCAAGCGAACGCATGATAGTGTAATTCTCAAGAGTTGTTTTTGCGCCCAGCGAATAAATATAAGGCAACAGGCGATAACGCAATTTGTCGTATTTTAACAGGATCGACCTTGTTCCTTCATCCCAATTTTTTGAAAATAAAGCCCGCTCGCCTTTGCCGTGAATCCGCATAATAGGGCAAAATGTACCAAACTGGAACCAGCGGGTAAACAGCTCCCTGAATTCCGGTTTCGACCAATCGGGAACTGTCCAGTTGTAATGGTATCCGCCTATGTCGGATGTCCAGTAGGGAATACCCGATGCGCAAGTATTAACGCCTTGTGGTATCTGGCTTTTAAATGCAGCAAATGTGCATGAAACGTCTGACGTCCATAGTACCGTGGCATTTCGCTGCTCACCGGCAAATGACTGCCTGAGTAAAAAAAATGCCCTCTTTTTTGGAATGTCCCGGCGCCAGCCCTGGTATATACCTGTGGAATGTTCCAGCGAGTAGGTGTTAAAGTAATCAATACCCTTCCCTGTCCAGAAATCGCTTTTACGACGCTCATCTAAGAGTAGGCCATTGTCAGGTTCGCATTGATCAACCCACAAGGCATCCCAACCATATCTTTTAACCAGGCTGTCACGGGCCATGTCCCAATATAATTCACGTGCTTTTGGATTATGCGCATCGTAATAGTTATCGAAAGTATGCGTTACAATGTTGTCCCAGGTAATGCTGGTTAACCCGCCCATTTTTTTCAGGGTGTCAAAGTCTTTTGTTCCTTTGCCAAATACAGGCCAGATGGATAGCATACCACGAATATTTGCTTTGTGCAATTCATCGGTCAGATTTTTGGGATCGGGATAACGGGCGGGGTTCATTACATGAGCGCCGATCGGGAATGGGTCCCAATAATACCAATCCTGTACGATCACGTCTACCGGGATGTGATTGTTGCGGTATCCATCTTTTACCGAAAGTATTTCATCCTGGCTCATATACCTGTCCTGCGACTGGAATAGCCCAAACGCCCATTTTGCAAACATAGGGGCCTTGCCAGTGGCTGTACGGTACAGGTTGATGATCTGATCAAACCCGGGGCCGTAAAAAAAGTAATAGTCAACCTGCCTGCCACTTTCGGATACATATTTAAATTTGGTATTGCCCGCTTCGGCGCCATAAAAATTTGATGCCGAATAATTATCCCACATCAGGCCATAGCCCCGGGTGGATAAGAGCACCGGGACGGCTCCGGTCATATATTTTATGGCCAGATCCTGGTTTCTGCCTTTATAGTTGATGGAGCCCGTGTCAGTCGGGTGGCAACCCAGGCCAAAAAGCGCCTCGTCCTTGGGTGAATTGAATTGTGTGCTAATATTATAGGTGTTTATCCCGGCTATGGTAGCCGGGGCAATGCTTTTATTATCTTCGGAGGCGATCTGGTTACCGTAAAGGTCTTCATAGGTAACATTGTTAGTGGCTTTGTTTATTATTACCTTCAACTTTGCAGTTGTAATAGTAACCTGGTTTTTATCTTCTGAAACCTTAAAAGCCGGGAGCCCCCATTTTGCATTTACGATAAGGGATGGTTTAGTTATAAAGTTATCAAAAACGGTATATTTCACTTCAATAATGTCATCCTTGCAAACTGTAACCTTCATCAGGCCATTATCTAATTTAAATAAAAGCCCGTTAGCCTCTTTTTCGTAGGATATAACAGAGGCCTTCGCAGCAGAGGTATTAATTATTAAGAGCAATAGTACGGCCGTTAAAATTTTAGACAAGGCGTGCTTGAACATTAGTTTTGCGTTTAACATGAATACAGGTTTGTTTAATTAATTGGTTATATTTTCTTTATCCAGGCGAAAGGCTGACCAATAAAAATGATCTTCATTTAAATACAGGCAGCTGTGTCCCTGTATCACGACCGTAAAAATCCATTTACCCTGGTTTTAAAATGTTCCTGGTTTATTGAAAACGGGGCAAAATTATAAATGAGAAAAATGTATGAACGGGTACAAAAGTGAATAAATAGAGTGTGAAATGTTCAAGGGTGCAAATCATATTGTCGCTAATCGGCCAATTTTGGCTAAAGCCCTTATCCCTTTGTCTATCCTCCCGTCCCTTAAAAGGGACGGCAATGAATTACATGCCATATTACATTCATTGCCGTCGGTTTTAACCGACGGGATAAAAAGGTGTCCAAAGAAAGGCTTTAGCC
>DATCES010000256.1:0-5566 GCA_036509935.1 Mucilaginibacter sp. | reverse complement strand
CGAAAAAGTTTGGGTCTTTCAACCCTTTATTTTAATGTTTTAATAAACATATCACCTATGCAAACGTGGTAGGATGGGAATACGTTTTATAATACTCGCGGCCTAAATACGTTTAGGGCGTGATAAAAATCCCGGTTTCGCAGGCTAAACGCGTTTAGGGCGTGATAATTTTCCCGGTTTCATAGGCTAAACGCGTTTAGGGTGTGATAAAAAATCTGGTTTCACAGGCTAAACGCGTTTAGGGTGTGATAAAAACCAATGGTTAATTTATTTAAAGACATGTATATCAAATACATACGTTAAAAATTTCAAAGAGCGGCAAAAAAACCATCAAAAACGGCGTAAAAATTATTTTTTTTCTGACGCTTTAAATAATCCCCATTTCGATAGGACTCCGATTGAGGAAGAGCAGGTGAATGAATTTTATAAAGCTTTGGGATTACCTCAAATATACGGAATTTTGAGTGGATTAGCAAGGGGGGCATGGTATAGCAACAAAAAACCTCATCCTCCCCAAAACATAAATCCTGTTAAAGATGGCCACGACAGCCGGGATGCCCAGCCAATGCGCGTGGAACGAATTGCGGATATCGCCATGAAATAAAAAGGCTATGGCATGCCCCAGTCCGCAGCCCGGGCACCATTTAAAACCTAAAAGCGCCAACGGGCATAAAGTAAAATGGGTTTGGTTTGTTGGATCAGTAAGCGCTAATGCAATAAGCGCGGCAGTCCAGAAAGCCAGCTCAAAGTAGTTTGAAAATATTCCCTTAATCAACTTTATTATGTGTGTTGGTAAACAAAACCGATACGCCCAGGGCAAATAATATGCCCACCAGCAATGCGCCGAAAATCCTTCCCGAAAAATCCATTAAATTGTTCCCCCTGGTAAACTCCTCGATATAAATTATTGACGCCGAAACGGTTATCACTCCGCCTACAATCAGTATTTTAAAGCTTTGTACCAGGCCCTGTAAAAACCCCATGTGGCCCCCGCAATCTGTATTGCGATAGCTCCGGATGCCGAAATACAACACAATTAAAGGGATAAACACCGAAACGTATTCAATTAACGCCAGTTTGCTGCTTTGCGGCGAAAAGCCGAGCCAGTGCATAATAAACATCCAAAGCCCGCTTAAAATGCCTATGATAAGGCCGGATACAATTGCATTCTTCATGGTTATAAATAGTGGTTAGAGGTTGGCGATTAGAGGTCAGGGGTTAGGGATCAGGAACCGGGGATTGGTTAAGAGGTGGAAAATTCTACCCCCTTATCCCTAATCGCCAACCGCTAACCCCCCACCACAAATCATCAATAAATATACTCATTAAAGTAATTCACCAACCATATTGTTTGGAAATTTTTTACCCCGGCAGCGTTTTCTAAATTAAAAACCCTTTTTTCATTATATTTGCGGCAGTTTGAACATCCGTGATATTTTAGATCGCTATAAAGCTGATGAACGGGTAAAAGCGTTGGCGCAAGCCCTTAACGCTGTTAAAAATCCAAGGATTCAGTTACGTGGATTAGTCGGATCAGGAGATGCGGCCATCGCGGCAGCGTTATATTTTTTGCAGCATAAGCATACCATATTTGTGCTTCCCGAACGGGAAGAAGCGGGCTATTTCCAAGCCGACCTGGAGAATTTAACCGGCAAAGAAGTGTTACTTTTCCCCTCATCCTACCGCAAACCATTTGAATTTACACAGCCCGACAGCAGTAATGTGCTGGCCCGTGCCGAAGTATTGAACGAGCTGATCCATTCGTCGGAATTCGGGCAGCTTATCGTTACTTATCCCGAAGCATTGGCCGAAAAGGTGATTGACCGGGTTTCGCTCGAAAAAAACACACTCGAAATTTCGGTAGGCAACAAGCTGGGCATTGATTTTATTAATGAGTTTTTGGCGGATTATGATTTTGACCGTGTTGATTTTGTTTACGAGCCGGGCCAGTACTCCATCCGCGGCGGCATAGTTGATATATTTTCCTTCTCGCACGAGCTCCCTTACCGGGTTGAGTTTTTCGGCGATATTATTGAATCTATCCGCACGTTTGAAATTGAAAGCCAGCTTTCAGTTGAACAGGTTAAAAGTATTACCATTGTACCAAATGTGCAATCCCGGTTCCTTACCGAAAACAATATTTCCTTGCTGGAATATGTAGATGGGGATACCCAAATATGGATAAAAGATGTGCAGTTTACGTTGGATATTATTCAAACCGGTTATAAAAAAGCCACGCAGCTATGGAAAGCATTAACGGCAGAAGATAAAAACCAAAACCCCGATTGGATAGACCCTAAATTTGGCTTTACCGATGAAAAGCTGGTGGCTGACCATTTGCACGATTTCGCCATTATTGAGTTCGGCAAGCAGTTTTTTTACAGGCCCGATCAATCCATTAGTTTTGATATGCGCCCGCAGCCTTCTTTTAACAAGGATTTCAGCCTGTTGATACACAACTTTAAAAACAACTCGGCGAAAAATATCGGAAATTTTATCCTTACCGATTCGGCCCGCCAGGTTGAGCGGCTTTATGCCATCCTCGAGGACCTTGACAAAACCGTAAAATTTACCCCAATAAGTATTTCCTTGCGGGAAGGTTTTGTTGACCCGGAGCAAAAACTGGCCTGCTATACCGACCACCAGATATTCGACCGCTATTATAAGTACAAACTAAAAAAAGGCTACCAGCGCTCGCAGGCCATTACCCTTAAAGAACTCCGTGATTTAAAACCCGGCGATTATGTAACCCATATTGACCATGGGATCGGTAAATACGCGGGGCTTGAAAAGGTGGAAGTAAGCGGCAAAATGCAGGAAATGATACGCCTTATTTATGCGGATAACGACCTGCTGTATGTAAATATTAACTCGCTTAACCGTATCTCAAAATACAGCGGCAAAGAAGGTACAGTTCCCCGGATGAATAAACTGGGTACCGATACCTGGGAAAGGCTGAAAAGGACCACAAAAAAAAAAGTTAAAGACATTGCCCGCGACCTTATAAAACTTTACGCTGTACGTAAAGCGCAGCAGGGCAACGCTTTTTCGCCCGACAGCTATTTACAAACTGAACTGGAGGCATCCTTTATTTACGAAGATACCCCCGACCAGGAAAAAGCCACCAGCGATTTTAAAAAAGATATGGAATCGCCGCACCCTATGGACAGGCTTATTTGCGGCGATGTAGGTTTTGGCAAAACCGAAGTGGCAATACGGGCCGCGTTTAAGGCCGTTGCCGATAGCAAACAAGTAGCCATATTGGTGCCAACCACCATATTGGCAGCCCAGCATTATAAAACATTTACCGATCGCTTAAAAGATTTTCCATGTACCATTGATTATGTAAACCGCTTTAAATCAAGCAAACAAATCAAAGGCACATTAGAGAAACTGAAAGATGGCAAGGTTGATATCATCATCGGTACGCACCGCCTTGTGAGCAAGGATGTTAAGTTTAAGGACCTGGGGTTGATGATTATTGACGAGGAGCAAAAGTTCGGCGTATCCACCAAGGAAAAACTGAAACAAATGCGCGCTAATGTTGATACGCTTACCTTAACGGCAACGCCCATTCCGCGTACCCTGCATTTTTCGCTGATGGGCGCCAGGGACCTTTCCATCATATCCACCCCGCCGCCAAACCGGCAGCCTGTAGTAACTGAACTGCACGTTTTTAATGATACCTTGATAAAAGAAGCCATTGAACATGAAATTGACCGCGGGGGCCAAATATTTTTTATCCATAACAGGGTTGCCGATCTGCCGCAGTTAGGCGGCATGATCCATCGGTTGGTGCCAAAAGCACGCATAGGCATTGCCCATGGGCAATTAGAAGGCGACGCACTTGAAAATGTGATGCTGAAATTTGTAAACGGCGAGTACGATGTACTGGTAGCCACTACCATTATTGAGGCGGGTCTGGATATCCCCAATGCCAATACCATCATCATCAACTACGCGCACATGTTTGGCCTTAGCGACCTTCACCAGATGCGCGGCCGCGTTGGGCGGAGCAATAAAAAGGCCTATTGTTACCTGCTTAGTCCGCCGCTGTCAACCCTTACCAATGAAGCCAGGAAACGATTGAGCGCGATTGAAGAATTCTCTGACCTCGGCAGCGGCTTTAACGTAGCCATGCGCGACCTTGACATCCGCGGCAGCGGCAACCTGCTTGGCGCCGAGCAAAGCGGCTTTATTGCCGAAATAGGATTTGAGATGTATCATAAGATATTAGACGAAGCCATACAGGAACTGAAAGAAGATGAGTTTAAAGGCGTTTTCCCGGATGATAAGCCACGGCCATTTATCGCCTTCACCCAGATTGATACCGACCTGGAAATACTGATCCCCGATGAGTATGTAACCAATATTGGCGAGCGTTACAACTTATATACCGAGCTATCCAAACTCGAAAATGAAGTGGAGCTAAAAGCTTTCCAGCAGCAACTGCATGACCGTTTTGGCCCTATCCCGCCGCAGGTAAACGACCTGTTGAATACCATGCGCCTGCAATGGCTTGGAAAAGCAATAGGTTTTGAGAAGATATCCCTCAAAAAGAATGTGCTGCGCGGTTATTTCATCAGCAACCAGCAATCCCCGTATTTTGAAACCGATGCCTTCAGGCAGGTATTATCATTTGTACAGGCCAACCCGCGCAGGTGCAATTTAAAAGAGGTAAAAAATACGCTGCGGTTGAGTATTGAAGGGGTGTATGGCATTGACCAGGCGGTGAATTTGTTGAGTGAGGTTGCGGAGCCGGTGGGGGTGTAGTTTCTATTTAAACAATCCTCTCCGGTGAAATTTTACGAAAAACGGTAACAGCGCCAGGTAGCCGAGGAAAGCCAATACCTCCATTATTTTACCTCCGTGCGTAATGGGCTTTATCGCCCGGAAATCGACCAGCACAAAATAAAAGGTTACAAGTATGATCAGCACAAGGCCGAAGATCGCGATAGTGGTTACATTTTTCATTGTTGTAGTTTGAGTTTTAGTTAACAGATGGTTTCCAGGACGGCAGCGCACCTGGTATCAGGTGCGCCTGATGTTTTTAACAGTAAAAAACAATAATTGTTTGCCCTTGCGTATTTACATTGGCCTGATATTTAAATATTTAATAGCACTTGAAAAATAGTGGAAACGTAGTGTAGTTTGCCAATTGGCGGACTGACATGCCAGCGGTAGATAGCCAGCCGATACACTGAAGCACCAGTAGATTGGTTGTGTAGTTTTGAGCGCTGGAATAATTTCCCGCTATCCTTATCAATCTAAGCCACACCTTATAAAGGCCAACCCGCGCAGGTGTAATTTAAAAGAGGTAAAAAATACGCTGAGATTAAGTATCGAAGGGGTGAATAGTATTAACCAGGCGGTGGGGTTGTTGGGTGAGGTGGCGGAGCCGATGGGGGGTTTAGGTGAGGTATTTGTTTAGGATATCAAGTTTCTTTTTTGGGATTTCCGCTTATGGTTATATACCGCATTGCTTCATCATTTAAACAATTTTGAATTGTCGTAACTTTAACAGTATGTTAGTTTTAAATCATAAAATTCAACTTAAAACGCTAAG
>DATCES010000255.1:0-5595 GCA_036509935.1 Mucilaginibacter sp. | reverse complement strand
AATTGCAATTAAAAAACGATCGAAAGGATCTTTGTGTTCCTGAAACAAAGGTAAATTCTGATACGAAAATATATGCTCATCGGTTAATTTCAGCAATTCAAATCCATTATTCAATAATTAATCCGCTACCATTCTTATGTCGGGAACAAAGTCGGGCAATTTGTTTATATTTTTCTTTATTGCAAGCTCCATTAAGCTCACCTGGCTCACAAAAATTCTATTTGAAATATCTTCAAGCAACGCTTCGTGCTGTTTAGAAAGCGGGGAATTGACATCAAATGACCAAACAAGAATTTGGGTATCTAACAGTATATCCATTGCTACCTATAGTCTTTCAAATCATCCAATGGTTCATTGAAATCTTCCGGTAAGGATACTTTTCCTTCTAAACCCCCCAATTTCCTTTTAACAGATGTATTTATATTGGTTTCTCCGGTAAGAAATGTGACCATAACCTCGGTTTTAGTTTTTACCGGGGGCGTTTCCTCAAGGATGATCTGTCCATGGTCGTAATATCCTTTTATAGTGGTAAGCATAATTTATATTTTATTAATTGTAAATATAATAAATGTGTGATAAAAACGCAAAACATTGCGTCCGCAACCATGTTCACGATACCGTTAATTCCCCCCCCCCTCAAATCAGTCTCCAGATATTCTTTTACTACTTTAGGATCATCATATTGCCCCAATAAAAACATCATTTTAGTAACCGCCGATTCGTAAGTCATATCATAGCCGTTGGCTAATTAAGTAGCTTGCTGATTATTTATCAAATTATAAATTGTATCAGCAACATTGTTTATAAGCGGTGGCTTAACCGAAGTAATTTTAGAAAGGATAAGGCCACCGTGTACGGTAAATATTTTGTGAACCCGGATATAACTTTTGAGCGGCAAAGGTTCCAAACAATCAGCATCCTCAATAGGAACCGAAAGTTTGTCAAAATTGATTTTTGAGGTGATTTGAACAATTAAATAGTCATTTGTTTTATTTACGGTTTCATTAGAAATAATCATGGCCGGCCGTTTCTTAAATTCGGAGCCATCGGTAAACGGGAATTTTACTACTACAATATCGCCTTGTTTATACATCTTACAATAAGCTATCCCAGCGGTTATCTTCTTCCGAAAGCCAATCATTGGCTAATGATTTTTCACTTACTAAGTACGAAAAATCCGTTAATTTTTTATCTCCGGCATAGTCGTCATAAAGTTCACCAGCGGCCACTTCGGTTTGATGCTTCAACTCCTCGTTTTTTATGGATTTTAAAGTCTGCTCCATTACCAAAAACCTTTTAGATAAAGGCAACTGTTTAATTTCCTTGATAATTGTGTTTACTTCCATAATTTTACCTTTAAAAATTAATATTTGCGCTAATGCTTATACTTTGAAAGGTATATTTTCATTTTACAAATTTAGGAAAAATGTTAACAAATCCCCTTTATACAATTGCCTTTCGTTCACCTACGATACCGTTAATTCACCCCTCAAATCAGTTTCCAGATATTCTTTTACTACTTTAGGATCATCATATTGCCCCAATAAAAACATCATTTTGGTAACCGCCGATTCGTACGTCATATCATAGCCGTTGGCTACGCCAATGTCTTTTAAATGCCTGCTGGTTTCATACCGGCCAAGTTCAACAGTCCCTACTTTGCATTGCGATATATCAAGGACCACCTTACCGCTGTCAATAGCATTTTTAAGCAGGCCAATAAACCAGGGGTCGGTTGTGGTATTGCCTGCGCCAAACGTTTCCATAACTATGCCCCTTACATCGGCGGTTAAAATAGTTTCAACCACTTTGGGGCTGATGCCCGGGTAAAGTTTAAGCACGGCCACATCGCTTACCAGGTTTTTATGCACTATCAGCCCTTCATTATCTTTCGGGTGCCTGATGTCGTTCAAACTGAACTTCAGATGGACGCCTGATTCTGCCAGTATAGGGTAGTTTGGCGAACGGAACGCTTCAAACTTTGCCGAGTTATATTTAAACGAACGGTTGCCCCTGAATAATTTATAATCAAAATAGATGCAAACCTCGGGAACACGGGCGCGGTCATGTTTTTTAGCTTTGGCTATTTCAATTGCGGTCATTAAATTTTCTTTGGCATCGGTACGCACAGCGCTGATGGGCAATTGCGAGCCGGTAAAAATTACCGGCTTGCCCAGGTTTTCGAGCATATAACTAAGCGCGGATGCGGTAAATGCCATTGTATCCGAACCATGCAATATTACAAAGCCGTCAACAGTATCATAATTTGTTTCTATCAACCCTGCAATCTCGCTCCATATAGCGGGGTTCATGTTGGATGAATCGATGATCTCATTAAATGAATGTACCTGTATCTTGCAATTAAGTTTCTCCAGTTCAGGCACATTATCCATTATCTGCTCAAAATTGATTGGTCTGAGCACCTTGGTATGCGGGTCGCTCATCATACCTATTGTCCCCCCGGTATAAATGATCAATATCTGGCAGCTCATGTGTATTCAGGTTGTGCGTTTATAGTTCATGGTTCATGGTTCATGGTGCATGGTTAATAGTTCATGGTTCATGGTAAGGATCGCGGTAAAATTACCTGTTTTCCGACTATGAACTATCAACTATCAACCATGAACTAAAATATTCACACACCAAAAATTACCTTTGAATTTTCTGTAGTTATATTGGCCACTGTTTCCAAATCTGTTTGATGCAGCCCTGCAACCTTTCCGGCAATATAAATCAAATATGAACTTTCATTTGGTTTGCCCCGGTGCGGAACGGGCGTAAGATACGGAGAATCTGTTTCTAAAACTATATGCTTTAAATCGATTTGCCCTACGATTTTGTCTAAGCCCGCGTTTTTATAGGTCACTACACCACCAATACCGAGGTAAAAACCAAGATCAATTATTTTATGGGCCTGCGCAAGCGTGCCTGTAAAACAATGAAATATGCCGCGTAAATTTTCGTCATGTTCGTTCTGCAATACTTCAAAAACTTCGTCAAAGGCGTCGCGGCAATGAATAACTATGGGCAGTTTCAATGATTTCGCCCAGGCAATTTGTTGTTTGAATGCATTGATTTGTTCGGGCAAAGTGGTTTTATCCCAATACAGGTCAATACCAATTTCGCCAATGGCAACTATCTTATGCTGGTGACCGGCATCTTTTATAAGGTTTAATTCATCCTCCCAATAAGCCTTTACCGCGCATGGGTGCAAGCCCAGCATTGGGAAACAATTGCCCGGGTACGATTTTACAAGCGAAAAAACCAGAGGCACCGATGCAGCATCAACATTGGGTAAAAAAAGCCGGCCAATGCCATTTTCGTTACAACGCTGTATTAATCCAGCCCTTTTTATATCATCTGGTTCATAATACAAATGGGTATGTGTATCAGTAAGCAACATCCTGCAAAAATAAGAAAGCCCCAGGATTAACCCGGGGCTTTCAATTAATTTTAATTTACAGGTTTCTTTTTTTGAAGCGTGGCCTTTTTATGCAACGGTTTCCTAACCATCGGTTTTGGCGTTACCGGATGTTTTATAGGCTTAACCTTCACCAGTTCCACATCAAACACTAAAGTACTGTAAGCCTTTATGTCATCGCCTGAGCCCTGTGCGCCATAAGCCAGGCTTGACGGGATAACAAATGTGGCCTTTGCGCCTTCATTCAATAAAAGCAGGCCTTCGTCCCAGCCGGGGATAACGCCGCCGGTGCCAACAATTACCTGTATTGGTTCATAATTGCGGCCTGTTTGCTGCAGGCCCGCACTTTTCGCCACAGATTCGATACTCGAATCAAAAACCTTATCGGCCAACGTTCGGCCAACGTAATTCACAAGCAAGGTATCACCCTTAAGCGGTTTTATTTTTAATGATGGCTGCGTAATTACATATTTTAAACCCGTAGCTGTTGTTTTAACTATAAGTTTGTGATCGGCAATGTATTTACCGGCATCAGCAATTTCGGCTGCTTTACCTTTTTCAATGGCTGCGTTCCTTTCTGCGATGGCATCATTTAACGACTGCACCTTTTCAATTTTCAATACAAAAACAAGGTTACTGCCTTTCGGAAGGAAGGCTGGGCGCTGGTCTTCGTGCCCGGTAAAAACAGAATCGGTTGGCACTTTTACCAATGCACTGTCCTTTACAGTTAGCAACGGGAATATTTCCATCAGGTCGCCTGCATTTTGGGAAGGTACAACCTGTACCTGTGCGGGGCGGCCTGCAATGTACGAACTGAACAGTACCGAATCCTTATCGGTTTTTTGGATAAATTGAAATGTTATTACATCATTCAACTTTATTTTATCGCCTGTATTATGTGTAAACACCTGGTACAAGTCCCCCCTTGGGGTACGTTGCATAGCAGTTTGGGCATTAGCGTTAACGGCTACTGTTAATGCTAAAATGTAAAGGATATATTTCATCATAAATAAAAAAACCTTCCTGAATTTACCAGGAAGGCTATATTAAGTTAAATATTACTTTTTAACCGGCGAAACCTGGCGCGGTGCCTGTACCGGTGGTATTAGTACAACAGGTTTTGGCGCATTTGGGTTTGGATGTACAATATCAACCAACTCAATTTCAAATACAAGTGTTGTAAAAGGCTGCACCTGCCCGTTGCCCTGCTCGCCATAAGCCAGGCTTGATGGGATAATAAACATGGCTTTTGACCCCTTATTTAGTAACCTCATCCCCTGGTCCCATCCTTTAATCATGCCCTTTGTCCCAAGCGGAAAGCGGATAGGTTTATATGGGTTCATAGGGTTAATAGGTAATTTATATTTTATCGCATCTGATTTAATGCTGGTTTCAACCGCTTTTCCGGTTATAAACTTAAGTGTATAGTTCACCACCACGGTATCCCCTTCAACAGGTTTATCCCCGGCCCCGCTTTTTGTTACCAGGTAATACAAGCCCGAATCGGTTTTATTCATTTTCAGGCTGTTATCAGCAATATATTTTTGGATCTTTATGGGTTCCTGCTTTTTAGCAATATCGCTCAAGGTTTGGATATACGCCTTGCACCTGCCCATAAACACTTCCTGGCCCAGGTTACCTTTAGGGATAACTTTTTCAACTTTAATAACAAATACCGTGTACTTGCCCTTCATCCCCTTGGGGCGCGGCTGGCCTTTGGCCATAGTTGAATCGATGTTGGTTTTAACAATAGCGCTGTCGCCTTCCCTAAGCAGCATTAAACCAGCATAAATATCGCCTTTATACTGCGGTTTATGCATAATTAAAGGAACGGGGCTACCATTTTCATAGGTACTTGCCAATACAGAGTCGGCATCGGTTTTTTGCACGAAATTAAGCGCTACAAAATCACCCTCCTTTATGGCCTGGCCCGAGTTATCTTTAACAATATCATATAACAATCCGCCATCGCCTTTTTTAAAGCCACCATTGCAACTTGCCAATCCTATTGCCGCAAGCGCTAAAAACCCCAGTTTTCTTTTCATTTTTATTGTGTTAATATTTTTTTATATTCAGGTAATATTAATTTAAATTTATTTACAACTTGTTCAAGGCTATCCATTGATATGCCCCCGGAGGCGTTACGGTGCCCGCCGCCGTTAAAATATTTTTTG
>DATCES010000254.1:0-8846 GCA_036509935.1 Mucilaginibacter sp. | reverse complement strand
TGTTTTATAACAAGCAAAAATTAACCTTTGTAAAAACAGAAACCATCGAGGCATATATTACAGATTTTAACCTTTACAAATTGTATTATAATGACCCGAATATAGCCATCACCCACGATACTACTTTTATATATGTTTTGGTTAATCATACCCAATCAGGTTCAGAAAGCGCGAACCGGGATATACAGTTAGCCACAGAAGTGCAAAATTTGAAGTCTAAATTTGCTTATTTACCTAACCTGATCAATATGGGTGATTTTAACACCCATAACAGTTTAGAACCGGGCTATCAAACTATAATAACCTCGCCGGATTCAACAACAAAAATGAGCGACCCTCCTTTTTATCCCGATAAATCTGTTCAATACCCGGCGATATGGGAAAATAATACCAGCGCTTATGCTTCATATCTAACAACAACAACAAGGGCGTTGGCAACCGTACCAAATACCTGCGGTACTTCAGGCGCGGCAAAATCATGGTACGACCATATCTTTATTTCGCCCTGGCTCGTTAAAGGTTCAAATTATATCCAATATATCGCCAATTCCTACCAAACCGTTGGTAATGATGGCCACCGGTTGGGTGTTGATATAAACAGCATAACCCCGGTTGTAAATACGTCAGCCCCGGCTGCTGTGGTTAATGCATTGTTTCAATTCTCCGACAAGTACCCTGTTTCGATAAAACTGCTTGTAAAAGCAAACAGGAACGCTTATAGCATAGCTGATCCGAAAGAAAGGAATTGATCTCCGGCAGAATTATTGCAGCATTCCGATTTGTTGCAAACAACTATAATAATGGCAATTTGTTGATCAAAAAACTCTTTTATTGGTGATGCCGTGAATGCCTATAATGACGGCCCGTTGGTAAACGGAACACAAATGGGGCCGTTTTATGAAATAGAAAGCGTATCGCCGGCTGCTTTTTTAAAGCCAAATGAAGCGCTGTCGCACAAGCACAGTGTCTTTCATTTTATAGGGGATAAGGCCGAACTTAATCAAATTGCATTAAAAACGTTAGGAATATCACTACAGGGCATACAAGCTGCGTTTAAATAATTATATTCATCCCGCCAATTAAAGGTGAACGTGACGGATAAAATCCTAAAGCGGAAGCCAGTTTTTAAATTATAAACTATTTTAACTCTATTTCATGACGACGAAAAAGAAAACTTTTATTGCATTAGTGCTGGTTACCTCCCTTTTTTTTATATGGGGGTTTGCATTGAACCTAAATCCGATTTTGATAAAACACCTTAAAAAAGCTTGCCAGCTTACAAATTTTCAATCTTCGTTAGTCGATTCGGCATCGTACACAGCATATTTTTTATTCGCGATCCCCGCAGCTAGTTTCATGAAAAGATACGGCTATAAAGGCGGCATAATTTTGGGCTTATTGCTTTTTTCGTGTGGCGCAATTTTGTTTTACCCGGCATCTATCGTAAGAAGTTATCCTTTTTTCCTTGCTGCGTTATTTGTTTTGTTTTCCGGCGCTGCATTTCTTGAAACAGCAGCAAACCCATATATCACCTGTTTAGGGGAACCTGAAGGCTCAACACAACGGATCAATTTTTCTCAGTCCTTTAATGGATTGGCAGCAACATTGGCTCCGTTGGCCGGAGGTATTTTTATTTTGTCGGGTAAAGATTTTACGAAAGAGCAATATGCAAAAATGTCTCCTCAGCAATTAAATGCTTATTTAACCGGGGAAGCATCTGCTGTTCAAATTCCGTATTTACTCATCGGCGTAGTAGTTTTAATAGTGGCCTACCTGATTTACAGGGCTCATTTACCCGAAATCGAGGAGGAAGATGTTGAGTTAGCAGGTGAAAAGAAGTCTTTAATAGCGAAGATTGAATCATTATTGACCATCAGGCAGCTAAGAATGGGGATAATAGCCCAGTTTTGCTGTTGTGGGGCACAAGCGGGCATTTGGGGGTTTTTTATACAGTTGTGCGGTAAAGTGGCTGGGCTGGCCGAAAAACCTGCTTCGTTTTACTTAACAATAGCTACATTTTGTTTTATGCTTGGCCGGTTCAGCGGAAGCTATTTAATGAAATTTATAAACCCTGTGAAACTTTTAGCAATTTACGCGGCCGTTAATGTTTTTTTGGTGCTGTTAGCTGTTGTTTTGCACGGTAAATTCCCGGTTTACGCGTTGATAACGAGTTCGTTTTTTATGTCGATCATGTTCCCAACGATATTCTCTTTAAGTATAAGAGGTTTGGGCTCCGAAACTAAATTGGGTTCGTCATTAGTGATCATGGCTATTTTTGGCGGCGCTGTATTGCCGCCGGTTATGGGTAAGGTATTTGACCTTACTAATATTCAATACGCTTATTTGGTGCCCATTATAAGCTTTGCGTATATATTCTATTTTGCATATAAAAATTTAAAGGTAAAAAAGCTGGAGATGGTTGCGGCACATTAACGAATTTTGTCATGGCGGGGCATCCCGATACATATCGGGACGGACTATGCATTGCGGCAAAACGATTCGCGATCGCCACGCTGTGCTTTCAATGACCTAAGTAAACAATAGAAAAATATTTTTCGCCCCGGGGGTGATGAACAAAGATCATAGCGCATTTTTAAATTAGAAAAATGGATTTACAACTAACAAATAAAATAATTATAGTAACCGGCGGCGCAAAGGGAATAGGTGAAGGTATAGTAAAAGTACTTGCAAAGGAAGGCGCCGTCCCCGTTATTGTTGGCCGGAGGGAGGAAGACAACCTTAAAATTGTACATGCGGTTGAATCTGCCGGGGGAAAAGCTTTTCAGGTTGTTGCTGAACTCACTGATCCTGCTGCTTGTGAAAGGGCAGTTAAAAGGGTTATAAAACAGTTTGGATGTATTGACGGGCTGGTAAACAATGCCGGGGTAAACGATGGGGTAGGGCTTGAAAACGGCAATTATGAAAAGTTTATGGCTTCACTGCATAAAAATGTAGTGCATTATTATTTGATGGCGCATTTTGCGTTGCCCTGGTTAAAAAAATCACAAGGGGCTATACTTAATATCACTTCAAAAACTGCGGATACCGGGCAGGGGAACACCTCGGGTTATGCCGCCGCAAATGGCGGCCGCAACGCTTTAACCCGCGAATGGGCCGTTGAACTGCTTAAATATGGCATCAGGGTTAACGCTATAGTTGTAGCTGAATGTTGGACGCCCTTATATGAGAACTGGATAAAAACCATGCCCGACCCTGGCGCTAAATTGAAGGAAATTGAATCAAAGATACCATTGGGCAATCGTATGACCACGGCTGAAGAAATAGCAAATGCGGCGGCGTTTTTATTGTCAGGCAAGTCAAGCCATACCACAGGGCAGCTTATTTATATTGATGGGGGATATGTACATTTGGACAGGGCTTTGGCGAATGCATGAGTTTGGCGAGTGGTTGATTAGTCCGAAAGTCGGAAAGTCCGAAAGTCGGAAAGAAGCTGCAGCGTGTTTTTTCTCTCCAACCAGTACAACTTTTACAACGTCTGCAACTTTTTTACAACCTTTACAACTTATTACAACATTTACAACCGCTTAAAACGAAACATACATGATCAAAATAGATTCCCACCAGCATTTTTGGAAATTTGACCCGGTCAGGGATAGTTGGATCGATAGTTCCATGTCGGCGATACAGCGCGATTTTATGCCCGGAGACCTGGAACCCATATTGGAAAAATATGATATTGATGGTTGTGTGGCAGTACAAGCAGATCAATCAGAGGCTGAAACCGAATTTCTTTTAAACCTTGCTGAAAATTGTGATTTTATAAAGGGTGTAGTTGGCTGGGTTGACCTGCGGGCGGATGATTTGGGCAAGCGACTGGAGTATTTTAAGGATTTTAAAAAATTAAAAGGCTTCAGACATGTATTACAGGGTGAGGCAGACAGGGCGCTGATGCTCAATCCGCAGTTTACCAAAGGTATCAGCGCTTTAAAAGGTTATGATTTTACTTATGATATCCTGATATTTCCGGATCAGCTTGGCTATACGCACCAGTTTGTAAAAACTTTCGGCAGTCACCGGTTTGTGATAGATCATATCGCAAAGCCGGATATCAAAACTAAAAATATTGAAAAGTGGGCAAATGGCATTAAAGCCATAGCCAAACATGAAAATGTATGGTGCAAAGTATCAGGCATGATAACCGAAGCCGATTGGCATGGTTGGGTTTTGAGTGATTTTGAACCTTACCTGGATGTGGTTTTCGAAGCTTTTGGTACCAAACGACTGATGTTTGGCTCCGACTGGCCGGTTTGCAATGTGGCTGGCGGGTACCGGCAAATGATTTCGGTAGTTAAAAATTATGTTTCAAAACTATCCGCCGGTGAGCAGGCCTGTTTTTGGGGGCTTAACGCGATTGACTTTTATAAACTTGATTAAAAAGCTAAAAGCATAAAGCTAATAGCCTGGTTGTTATACATGAAATTATTTATACACCTAATATAACCCGGTATGAAAAGATCAATTTTAATTGCTTTGATAATGGCTTTTGTTGCTTTATCGGTTAAGGCGCAGGAAAAATTTAATGGTTTAGGAGTAAACATGGGTAATTTATACCGGTTATCCGACGCGAAAACCAGGTCCATCAGCCCTGAGAATTTTAACGGCGAAAAAGGTAAGGGCGGCATGGCAACTGCCGGGACAGGTTCAGGGCATTCAAGGGAGCTTGGCCAGAAATGGAAGGTTAGCCCGAGTGTTGTTATAAAAAAACATACCACTTATACCGTTGCCGAAATTGACGGCCCCGGCGCCATTCAACATATTTGGATGACGCCGACCGGCAACTGGCGTTATTCTATTCTCCGTTTTTATTGGGATGATGAAACAACGCCATCGGTAGAAGTACCTGTAGGCGATTTCTTTTGTATGGGGTGGGGGAAATATTCGCCGTTGCAATCGCTGGCGGTTGTGGTAAACCCCGGCAGCGCATTTAATTGCTACTGGCCTATGCCTTTTCGCAAAAAATGCCGTATAACCATGGAAAATATCGACGACAATGATATGCTGCTTTATTACCAGGTTGATTATACGCTTACCGATGTACCAAAAGACGCCGGGTATTTTCATGCGCAGTTCCGCAGGGTTAACCCGCTGCCCTTTAAAAAGGATTATGTATTGGTTGACAGCATTAAAGGTAAAGGGCAGTATGTTGGTACTTATTTAGCGTATGGCTCCCATAAAAACGGCTGGTGGGGAGAAGGTGAAATAAAATTTTTTATGGATGGCGATACCGCGTTCCCAACAATAAACGGTACCGGGACTGAAGACTATTTTTGCGGTTCGTATGATTTTACCAGCATGCATAAAAAGCCGGATGGCTCAGAAACCAGTGAGTACACCGAATTTTGCGGCCCGTACAGTGGCATGCCGCAATTGATAAAAGGCGATGGGCATTATGCAGTAGCCCAACGTTTTGGCCTGTACCGCTGGCATATTGCCGACCCCATCCGCTTTGAAAAAGACCTTAAAGTAACCATCCAGGATTTAGGCTGGCACAGCGATGGCCGCTATATGCCTTTGCAGGATGATATAGCAACTGTGGTATTCTGGTATCAAAGCGAACCGCATGGCGCTTTCCCGGTTTTTCCGTCAAAAGATCAACTTGAAGTAAATTAAATAAAGTAACACCTTTAATACATATAAGCCGCCCAATACCTATTCTTTTTCAATTAAATGATATTTACCGCTTTTTATAAGCTTTTGCACCTCTGGCGAAAAAGCTTCGCGGCCACCAAAGTCCTGAACCCAGTAGCTATTATATAAGGCGATACCGACTTCCTTAAATCCGGGGTTCATAAGGTTTTTGCAATGGCCCTCGCTGGTAAACCAGCCTTGCATTACTCCGGCTACACTTAGCTGGCCCTGGGCTATGTTTTCGCCGATCATAAAACTTTTGTAGCCGCTAAAACTATACCCTGCGGATGCTATACGGTCCTGCATTGTGCGGCCATCCAGGCTGGTATGGCTAAAATAGTTTTTATCGTACATATCCCTGGCATGGCCGATGGCTGCATTTTCCAGTTGATTATTCCATACAAGCGGGGGTGCCGGGGGCATATAGGTTATGCCGCAATTACAACCTTTTTGCCTGGTATGGTTAATGTATTCCAAAAATTCGCGCCTGAATTGCGGGGTGCTTACATTTTGCTGGCTGTATACATTTATGCCCCCAAATAATATAAACAGTGCAAATACACCCTTGATTAAATGTTTCATATTTATTTTGACAATCAGGACGCATTGTAGTTTAGCGTTTTCAAAATTATTACAATGGGAAGATGTAAGCCAGGGAAAGGGAAATAAAACCTAACGCTTTATTCTACTGATAATTGATCGCCAAATACTGCATCTTTTATGTTTTCTAACGATAACAGCAGCAATGGTAGCCAATGTAATAGCCACCAGCAAAATTATAATGAATCTATTTTTCCGGAAGGGTTGGTTTAGTAAATCTTGGACAAATTTGAAGAATTTACTTTTTTTTTGTTTTGTACTGAACCGGGTTTCTTTTTTTTCCGGGTATCCTGAATTGCCAATTTTGCAATAAATTGCGCTTTTTCATTTTTCAGGATATTTTTATCCAATGAATCAAGTTTTTTTAGCACTGCCGCTTCTTTTGGATAGTTTTTAAGCTGATGATACAGCGATGCATAATTTTTTAGAACTTCCAACTCTGCTTTTGGTGAATGGTTTGTTATTGAAAGTTGCAGGGCTTCATTCAAATCGCCCATAGCGAGGCTATAATCTTTTATATCGCGCTTCACTAACGATAAGGTTAATAATGATGATATGATATTAGGTATATCATTTCTGGCGCGCGAAAGGGTATTTGACTGTAAAATAAACCATTTTGCCTGGCTATACTTTTTTTGCGCGTAGTAAACTTTTGCCAGGTTATCAAAACATTTGCGCAATGCGGTTGAATCGTTATCAGCAGCATATTTTTGGATGGCTAACAGCGTGTAGCTTATAGCCTTGTTTTGATAAATTAACTGTTTTTTCTTACTGCTTATCGTATCATAATTTAAATAAATGGCAGCTATCCTGGTATATATCAAAGCCTTTATTGTGTCGCTTGCGGCAAGTTTTAACTCCTGTTTTAAGCTATCCAAATCATTAAGCCCCAGCAGCCTTGCCAGGTTAACCTGGTAATTGCGCTTTATTTGTTGTTTAAGGCTGTCCGAATTATTTATCTGTGCTGATAGCTTTATACTATACTGCGGGATAATTGTAGCTGTTAGTTTAATGCAATATGCGGTATAATTTACCGGTACAGATATGTTAGCCATATCGGAATAATTTGTAGTTGATGAAAGTTTTAAAGTATCCGGATGACTTGGAAAAGCGGATAGCTTAAAGCAGGAATATAAAATAAATAAGGGCGTGAAAGTTATTTTCATAAACGGCACAGCGCAGGGTTTTTAAAGATAAATATATGTACCCAAATAATATGCCTTTTATAGTTGATTATCCTGATTTTTTGCTTTATAATATATTTAGTGGCAAAATAGCCTAATTTACAGATTATTACTGGCAATAACCCAATAAAAAATATCAATAACGGTTAATAACCCGGAATGGTAGTTAATAATAAGGGCAAGTATTGTATAATTTACCAACAAACCTGTAGGTTTAAAAGGAGGCTAACGGATCGTTTCTTCGTATTTCCCTACAAATACCCTGAAAAATTTTACTCGGGAAATTAAAACATCAAAAATAGTTATCCCGGCAAATGCGCAAATTATCCCGGCCAAAACATCTAAAATATAATGGTGGCCGGCGTAAATGGCCGTCAACCAAATTCCAAGCATTACAATGGTAAAAAATACATTAATTAAGCCTAAACGGTTTTTTAAGCCATAATATAAAACAACAACCGGGTACGATGAATGTAACGATGGCATAGCAGCAAAAACATTTGAACCTTTTGAATATATGTATTTAAAAATGTCCGCATGAAAGTAATTGTCGAACTTTACTAATCCGGCTGTATTGCCCTTAGTTGCAGCATAAAAATTAAAACCATGATATTGTACATACCAGGGCGGGGCGGCAGGGTAAAGATAATAAACGACGAAACCGAGAAAGTTAACTAAAACGAATGTGAGCGAGAAATAAAGAAATTGTTTGTGATCCTTAAAAAATAAAAAAAAAGCGAATGCAAGCGGTACCGGTATCCAGCAAAGATAAAATATACCTGCGGCTACATTTAAAAAGGCGTTGCCGTTTATCCTCCAATACTCATTTGGGGTTAATAGTTTGCCTTTAAAATTAATGCCAAATAGTTGTTTTTCGGAGTTATACAGGTCGGCAATATGCACCGTATTATAGTTGTAATTCGGGAAAGCCTTCATGTAGTCGAAGATAATCCAGTAAACAATAAAGATGGAAAAGCCAATGATGAATTTGCGGGTAACTGATGAATTGAGGCCAACGACAGGCGTAATAACAGGTAAAAAAAAACAGGCATTAAATATACCCACCAACCATAACTGATCGGTTTTGTAACCTATTAGCCACTTCGAAATCAATAAATAGGCAATTGAAATTGCAAAAACAATAATTATTGATTTTAAACTGGTTTTTAAGCCATTCCCAATAGCATTGCCCATGCTATTTTTTGCTGAAATCAGACCCGAAAATCTTATCCCAAAGCGGTGAGCTTACACCATATCCGTTGTCAGGATCCTGGTAATGGTGCAGCATGTGATGTTGTTTTATCTTTTTCCAGATACTGCCTTTAAAATTAAAATGATGGATGGCGTAATGTGATATATCATAGATAAGGTACCCTAATATAAAGCCAGGGAAAAAACCGAATACATCATTAG
>DATCES010000253.1:0-3008 GCA_036509935.1 Mucilaginibacter sp. | reverse complement strand
GGAAAAATAACAGGATGGAGGATACCATTAACCCAAGCACCAGTCCGTACCAAACGCCTTTTACGCCCAGGTGCATTTTCAATCCTAATACATAGCCAACAGGTAAACCCACCACCCAATACGCAAAAAAGGTAATTGCAGTAGGTATGTTCACATCGCCCATGCCGCGCAAAATCCCGAGGCCTACTACCTGTGTGCCATCGAATAGCTGAAAGAATGCGGCTATGACAAGCAATTGCGCCGCAATGGCTATTACAACATTATCCGAGGTGAATATCCAGGGCAGCAAATGATTAAAAATAGTAAATATTGCCGCAGTGATGCACATAAACACCATAACGATATGATAGTTTGATATGGCTGAATGCCTTAATTTTTGATGTTCTTTGCCGCCAAAATAATTCCCTGATTTTATAGCTGCTGCTGCCGATAGGCCGCTTGCCATCATATAAGTAATTGAGGCAAGGTTAATAGCCACCTGGTGCGCGGCCTGCTCGTGGTAACCTATAGTCCCGATAACGATTGCAGCGGCGCTAAAAGCGCTGATCTCAAAAGTGTATTGCAGGGCCACCGGCGCACCGATGCGCAAAATTTCGATGCAACGCAGGCGGTCGATATTTGTTAAAATAAAATCTTTAAGGTATTTCTTAAAGTTAACCGACCGGAAAACATAAATGCACATTACCACAGCCATAACACAACGATCTGTCAAGGTACTGTAGCCAACGCCTTTTACGCCCATGGGGCTGATACCGAATAAGCCTTTTACAAAAATTATCCCGAGGCATATATTAAGTGCGTTCCCCCATATCGAAATCATCATGGCTTGTTTGGTGAAGCCAAGCCCTTCGGCAAACTGTTTAAAGGTGTTGAACACCAGCATAGGGATTATGGACAAACCCAGCAGCACTAAAAAGGGCTTTGCCTGGCGCACTACAGCAGGGGTTTGGCCCAAATGGCCTAACAGCAATACAGACCCAAAAAAGGTAATTGTAAACAGGATAATGCCTGCAATAACATTTATAAACAGGCTGTTTGACAGCAACCGGCCACATTCGGTATAATTATTGCGCCCGTTATGCTGGGCTATCAAGGGTGTTATCCCATAAGAAATGCCTATCCCTATTATCATCATGATGATGAAAATACTGTTGGCCAGCGACACAGCAGCAAGCGAAACCGTGCCTGCAAAATGACCCACTATAATGGTATCCGCAGTTTGAACCAGCGTATATCCCAATTGCGATATAACAACCGGGACAGCCAGATTAAGGTTTGCGCGGTAATGGTCTTTGTATTTGTTATAGAGTTGCATTGAGACAGGATATAAGCTAAAAGCCGAAAGCTCAAAAATAAAAATAAAAATAGCTTTATGCTTTCAGCGTTGTACTTTCAGCTTTATGTTTTCAGCTCTGCACAGCAGTGTAAAACTCTTCCTTCTCAGTTGTATTAATCCTGATAATACCCGATAGTATCAGGTCCACTAACAGCAGTTGTGCCCGTTTCCGGCTTATTTTGAGCAGTTCGCTACACTTTGCAACAGTTATCCCGGCTGTTTTATCCAAATATTCAAGCAAAGCCTTTTCTTTTGAGGAATACGCAATCAAAACGCCTTCATTTGCGGCAGAACGTTTCAGTACATCAACCACTATTTTACTGGCCAGCACACTTTTATCTTTTACCCTTACATAAACCCACCATTTGCCGTCATCAGCTAGGGCGCAATGTGGTTTAGCGGCGCTTTCGGGGATATCAACAGCCAACACCATTTTATCGTCAACATAAACTTCCTCAAATATTGGTTCAAGGACCGGTTTAGTGTATAACAGGGCGGCTTTGGTGATCATATAGCGTTCCTCATCTTCTGATTTTACACCGGTGATAGTACCATCATCGGCCACGCCAATCAATAAGCGCCCGCCCTTATTATTTGCGAATGAAACCATTGTCCGGGCTATCTTCCCGCAATTGGTGATAGTTTTTTTAAAATCAATTGTTGCCCCTTCGCCCTCAAAAATCAGCTTCTTCACGTTCATGGCTATTCCCCCTCTTTTTTAAGCGGTTGGTAAGGTTTAAATCTTTCCATCCATCCGCCAGTTGGCGGACGGCTTATTGGCGTAAATCCAAACTGGCTGTATAAGCCGTGGGCATCAGCCGTGGCCAGCGACCAGCGGCGCAAGCCCTGTAATCCGGGATGCCCAACGATGGTTTGAATCAGCCATTTTGATAATCCAATGCCCCGGTAGCCCGGCAGTATAAACACATCGCAAATATAAGCAAAAGTAGCCTTATCGCTTACTACCCTGGCCAGCCCAACCTGGGTGTTTTGTTTGTAAACGCCAAAGCATAGTGAATTTTCTATAGCCCTTTTAAGCGTTCCTTCCGGGATGCCCTGTGCCCAATAGGAGTCTTCGCTTAAATATTTATAGATCATTTCGAAATCAAGGAGGCTTTGATCCGTTGAGATCATAAACCCTTTTTTAAGGAAAGCATCATCGTTCATTGTAACGTGCATATATTTTTAACCAGGCTGAATTAAACAAAAATAATTTATTAGCTATTAAACCAGATCAACTAACGTCTCTTTACTTTCAAAGTAAGTTAAATTGCGGATGTAAATTTTACTTAATACCGTTACACACAATTGATCGTTTTTGTCGTAAATTTCAATGAGGAAGGTCCTCCTGTATTTCCCGGTAATATTTAAAACCATTTCACAATCTTCCACCTCTTTATCACTTATTTTAATTTTAAAATGCATATCCGTTTTAGAGGGTTTACGGTACCTGATGGCCAGCGAATGTGACCAGGTCCGCAGTTTATATCCTTTACGGCTTAAAATATTAAAAAAAAGCAAAGGATAAAACGGATCGGCGGCAGCGAATATGGTACCCCCAAAAATGGAATTGTTATAGTTTTTATTTAAAAAACTTTTGATTATCCTAACTTCAACACCCTGGAACCCTTTATCAAAGCGGACCACCCGGACACGTTGGAAAAACAAAGGG
>DATCES010000252.1:0-4781 GCA_036509935.1 Mucilaginibacter sp. | reverse complement strand
CCGTAACTCAACTGACCCGGCCGATTTGTTCTATGCGCACGTTGGCGGAATGGATATTTTTGCCAGGGCTTTAATTGCTGCCGATAACATCCTGCAAAAATCCGAATACCGGAAAATACGTAAAGACAGGTATGCCTCTTATGATACAGGTAAAGGAAAAGAATTTGAAGAAGGGAAACTTTCGCTCGAAGATTTAAGGGCTTATGCTATTGAAAAAGGGGAACCAAAAACCATTAGCGGTAAACAAGAATATATTGAAAATTTGATAAACAGATATATTTAATTATAATTGTCAAACCAACGATTAAACTTAAAACATAAACCAAAAAACTAAAAGATGAGTACGTTAAGCACCGGTGACTACATTGTATTTATTATCTACTTTTTAATAGTATCGAGTTACGGGTACTGGGTATACAGGCGAAAAAAGGATGCGGAAGCCACATCCACAGATTATTTTTTAGCTGCGGGCTCATTAACCTGGTGGGCGATCGGGGCCTCACTTATAGCCTCCAACATTTCTGCAGAACAAATGGTTGGGATGAACAGTTCCGGTTTCACAATGGGTTTAGCCATTTCCGGCTACGAGTGGATGGCCGCTTTAACACTGGTAATTGTAGCGGTTTTCTTTATCCCGGTTTATCTTAAAAATAAGATTTATACCATGCCACAGTTTTTGCAGCAGCGGTATAACGGTACGGTAGCGCTCATTATGGCTATATTCTGGCTTTTATTATACATTGTTGTAAACCTTACATCCATCCTGTATTTAGGGGCAATCGCTATACACGGTATTTCGGGTATTAATTTCCAAACCTGTATTTGGGGGCTTGCAATTTTTGCTGTTATAATAACGCTGGGCGGGATGAAGGTTATTGGGTACACCGATGTTATACAGGTATTCTTTTTGATCCTGGGAGGCTTGGTAACTACTTATATTGCCGTAACACAGGTAGCTGATCATTTTGGCACCCCCGGTTTTGTGAACGGGTTAAATTTAATGAAAGAACATGCGGCCGGCCATTTCCACATGATCTTTAAGCGTGATAACGCAAACTATAGCGATTTGCCTGGTCTTTCGGTACTGATCGGTGGTTTGTGGATCACTAACCTTAATTATTGGGGATGTAACCAATACATTACCCAAAGGGCACTGGGTGCTGACCTTAAAACAGCCCGCAGTGGTATTTTATTCGCTGCTTTCCTTAAATTATTGATGCCGGTTATTGTTGTATTACCAGGCATTGCAGCTTTCATATTGTATAAGGAAAATATATTTCATTCCCAAATGCTTGAAAATGGCACGTTAAACGCCGATAAAGCTTACCCCTCATTACTTAATTTACTGCCGCATTGGTTTAAAGGCTTATCATTTGCTGCATTAACTGCAGCTATAGTTGCCTCCCTTGCGGGCAAGGCCAATAGTATTGCAACTATTTTTACCCTGGATATTTACAGGAAAGTTAATAAAAAAGCAGTTGACCATAAATTGCTTGTTGTGGGCAGGATCACCGTTGTGGCTGCTATGATCATAGGAATTATAATATCCCCTTTCCTGGGTATCGATAAAAAAGGTGGCTTTCAATTTATACAGGAATACACAGGCTTCTTTTCTCCCGGTATATTTGCCATGTTTCTTTTAGGCTTTTTCTGGAAGAAAACAACCTCAAACGCAGCATTGTTTGCTACTGTCGGCGGATTTGTTATGTCGGTAGTATTTAAATTAATGCCGCTGTTTGCAAACCTTGAGCCATTAAAAAACTTTGGCTTTTCAACGCTGGTTCTCCAAAAGGATGGTGTTACTAAGTTGTACGAAATCCCTTTCCTTGATCGTATGGGCATAGTGTTCGTCATTTGCCTTATCGGGATGTATATTATTTCCATGATAGAAAATGCAAGTGGCAAAAGGGTGAATTCGCTCGAAGTAGATACCAAAATGTTCCGGACTTCGACAGGCTTTGCAGTTGGGGCCCTTATCATTACGGGTATCCTGGCAGCATTATATACTGTTTTTTGGTAACGGCAGCGTAACCCGCGGTGCATCGTTGCCTATGCTTTCAGCTTGCATGTAAATACGTGCAAGTTGAAAGCATTTTTACCAACAGCTTCACCAGCATAACCAATCGCCTTGATAGCGTTTGCCGTTACTGCCATTATCAATGGCATAAGCTGTCAATTCATATACGGCCGTGTTCGCTTTCATCCAACCGCCCTTATGCTGCACCCCACCCTTGTTGGTGTTGTCACCAACAAATCCTGCGTGTCATGTATTTAGTTAGAACCCTCCAGATAAGTTGCCAATTTCCTCTCAAATTTTATTGCACCCAAATCCCCCCACTGTCTCGTAAAATAGCTTAACTGCCAAAATAAACCGCGCACCACGGTTTGTTGGTGACAACACCATAGGTGTTCGGAAGAATTTGGATTGCCGTTAAATTCCCTCCCGAGGGAGGGGTGTGATGGGTTGTGAGGTGGCAGGTCCGAAGGACTCCTATGGAGGAGGGGTTTCGCCGCTACTGTATGTGTACAGCTAACAGTATTTTTAACTTTTGAAATCCCACAGCATGGGGTAAAATAGTTCGCTAAACCCCTCCCTACCCTCCCCGAGGAGGGAATCGCACGTCCCAACGCTTTATTTTCAATCTTCCGAACACCTATGGTGACAACACCAACAAAGGCGAAAACAGCCCTTATACTGCACTTGAAATACATCATCGGAACGGTAACGTAACGGCCAAAAGTAAAATACCCCGTTTTACCCAACCTGGGCAAAGTGTAACTATAAAAACCGAATAGGGCCGGGCTAAGCACTTTTAAAAAAAACTTTCCGTCCTTGCTTTGTGTTATTAGTAATATGGAGCAGGCGCACCTTTATCCACTAAAATTCGGGCCAATTTACCAGTACCGTATCTGGGGGGGCAGAAGGCTGGCCAATTTATTGAAAAAGCCTTTACCGCCAGGCGAACTTATAGGTGAAGCATGGATATTAAGCGACCGTGAAGATCATCCGGGCAAAGTTATTAACGGGAAGCTGAAGGGACAAACCATAAGTCAGATATTGGTGCATTCGCCTGAACAGTTATTAGGAAAATTTGCCCCTTATTATAAAAGGTTCCCTTTATTGTTAAAATTTTTGGATTGCAAAAAGGTGCTTTCGGTGCAGGTACACCCGTCAGATCAGCAAACAGCTTACATCCCGGAAGGCGAAAGTGGCAAAACAGAAGCCTGGGTAGTGTTGGAAACCGGGGCGGAAGGTATTATTTACGCGGGCTTAAAACCAGGGGTTACCGAAGCTAAACTACGGGTTTCGCTCGAAAAGCATAAAGTGGCCGATGACCTGGCCAGTTTTAAACCAAATGCCGGCGACTGCGTTTTGATAAAAGCCGGCACAGTGCATACCCTGGGCGATGCCGTAGTTTTTGAGATACAGGAAAACAGCGATGTTACCTACCGCCTTTATGATTGGGGCCGTGTTGATGAAAAAACCGGCAAGCCCCGCGACCTACAGGTGGAACAAGCCATTGCCTGTATTGATTTTACCCAAACGGCAATCGGCCCTGTTAAACCGGTTACCGAAGATGACGGGTCCGAACTTCGCGAAAGGATATTTGACAACGGGCATTTTAAGCTATGGCGGCTTACCGGAACATTGCCATTTATGGTAGGTGAAGAAGCAGCACCCCGTATATTGGTATGCATTGAAGGCGGCGGCGAACTTGAAAGCAATAACGACCTGTACACGCTTGATAAGGGCGAAGTAATGCTTATCCCGGCGGTTACCGGCGCCTGCCCCTTTGTGCCGAGGGGCAAGGTGGTTTTGCTGGAAATAGCGCTGCCCGGGAATTTTAATTTATGATGAACAAACGTTCATGGTTAATAGTTCATTGTTCATAGCCGATACCGTTAAATTTAAGCTACAATGAGGCGTACACTATTTTCTAAAACTATGAACTATGAACTATGAACAATAAAAAGTTAATAGTATTCGATCTTGACGGAACGCTTGCCGAAAGTAAAGCCGCCATTGATAAAGAAATGGCAACCCGCCTGGCTGCGCTTTTAACTGTTGCTAAGGTAGCTGTTATTTCTGGCGGCGATTGGCCGCAATTTGAAAAACAGGTGCTCGCTAATCTGCCGAAAGGCCAAATTCTGCAAAACTTATCTATTCTGCCAACCTGCGGCACAAAGTTTTATCAGTACACAACCAGTTGGAGACAATTGTATGCTGAAAATTTTACGGCGGAAGAAAAAAAGAAGATCATAGCGTCCCTCAATGATGCTGTTGACGCATCGGGTTTTAAAGCAAAAAAAACCTGGGGCGAAATGATAGAAGACAGGGGCAGCCAGGTCACTTATTCGGGCTTAGGGCAGCAGGCCCCATTGGCTGAAAAAATGAAGTGGGACCCGGATTTTGCCAAAAGATATAAAATAAAAAAGCGGCTTGATATGCTTATCCCTGAGTTTGCGGTAAACCTGGGCGGCGCTACCTCGGTTGATGTAACAAAACATGGTATCGACAAAGCTTATGGTATCCGTAAGCTCCGGGATGTTTTGGGTATTAATATCAGCGACATGATATTTATCGGCGATGCCATTTTTCCGGGCGGAAACGACTATCCGGCTAAAGAGGCCGGCGCTTTTTCTATCCGCGTAAGTAATCCAAACGAAACAAAAAAGGTTGTTGAGGGTATTATTGGCTGCCTGGATGACGGGCATTACGGTAAAGGTTTTTGAAACCGCCAACGCTGTGTATTTAAAAATTACGAAAACCAGGAATTTAT
>DATCES010000251.1:0-3017 GCA_036509935.1 Mucilaginibacter sp. | reverse complement strand
TAACCGGTATGGCGCCTCTTGACCGTAATGAAAGTTTTACTTTATCACTTCGTTCAACTATAAAAGCGGCTAAACGAATACCCGCTATTGATAGCGCATAATTTACAATCCCTTCGGTTTCGCCTGTCAAAATACCATATTTCTCGAGGTCCGTTTTGGTTACCGCTATAATGGCTGTATTATATTCATACAAAACCTCCAGCCGCTGCGATAAACAAAAGCCTAAAAACCTTAACCTGTTTTCGGGCGAGTTATTATAAACAAGGTCATAAATCTGCCAGTTAACCGCCCCGGCATCAATAAGGTCAGCTGTTACACGGTGTACTTCTGATGTAGCGTTTGGCAGGCAAAATGAAGCCGAATCGGTCATTATGCCGGTATATAAACAAGTAGCCACATCCTTATTCACCAATTCTTTATGCTTAAGCTCATCAACAATAAACTTATACACTAACTGGGCCGTGGCGCATGCCGTTATATCCCAGTAACTGTAACCGGCAAAATCCTCCGGCTCCAGGTGGTGGTCTATCATAACTTTAACCGCACTGCTTTTTTTAACCAATTCGCCCATTTCATTAATGCGGCTAAGGGCGTTAAAATCCAGGCAGAAAATAATTTTTGCCCCGGCTATAAACCCGGCAGCCTCCTTTAAACTTTCGGTGTAAACAATAACCCCATCATTGCCGGGCATCCAGTTTAAATACCCGGGGTAATCCGTTGGTGCAATAACTTTCACGAAATGGCCCTGCTGTATCAAATAATTATATAACCCTAATGACGAACCCATAGCATCACCATCAGGTTTATGATGGGTAGTAATCACTATTTTTTGGGGCTGCGCTAAAAGTTCAGTAAGCGTGGCAATATCTAACATCAATTTTTAAAAGAGCTGCAAAGCTAAATAAATAATTCAAATACAAAAATACGGAGTGCCGGTGGGCTAAACGGGTTTAGCTCACCGTAATTTTTGTAGTTTGAGGAGCTAAATGCGTTTAACCCCACGTAATTTTTGCGGTTTGAGGGGCTAAATGCGTTTAGCCGCTCGTAATTTTTGGAGGCAAAATTTATATAACAAACAGTATATGAGGCATATATATTAAATATTTCAAATAACGGCACAAAAAAGCATTGAAAAATGGACTAAAAAATATTTTTTTTCTGATAGCTTTTACAAGATACCCCTTTTGTACAAAGGCGAAAAAAAAATTAGTATCGGGATGCCGGGGTTATTCAAATATAGTGAATTTTTGGGGGATTAGCAAGTGACAGGCACGGGAAACCTGGCCAAACGCACCTGAAGTATGAAAGGGCATCCCTAAAAACCCCTCTTTTAAAGGTTCAACCATCATTTTATATTATAATCAATGATGGTTTTAGTCTCATCTAAGTTGCCATAAACATAGGAGTCCTTTTCTATAATCCCGATGCCTTTTGCAAGGAAGAAATCATAATACGCAATATTATGAAAGCCAGTCCCCTTGATATTTATTTGAAAATTAACGGACGTATGGATAACGTTTGTAAAAGTTTTGCCCCCAACTATTTTGGTAATACCTTTTTCCCTTACTGTATTTACACTTTGTAAAGGGCTGCCGTTTAACAGCGTGTTTTGCGTTGGCGCATTAATCCAGGTGTAGCCAACAGAAGCAGTATCTACCAGGAACTCAAAATCGGCCAGGCCAAAAAGGGCCGACTGCTCATGCGAGCCAAACAAGTGTTTTTCGGCATAAAAGTAGGCGGCCCCGGGGCCGTATTGTATAGAAGATATTTCGGCGTTATAGCATATTGTACTGTTAAAATCGGTTACGCCGCCGTTTATTGTAACAGTTAAGGTATCAATTTTTACACCATAAATAGATGCGGTATTGGTTTTTTCGCCATAAATAGAGTCGCGGTATTTCCAGGTAGATCCGAATGTTTGCGGAAGATAGCTGTTGGACGTGGCTGGGGCGGGGGGTGCATAAGCATTATTTTTACAGCCGGTATAGCCAATTGCAAGGACAGCGAGAATGACTGTTATGTTTTTTTTCATGTATATTAAAGCCAAATTTGTTGGTTGTTTTATTGTGCCTTAGGGATAAAACCCCTTGTTTAAGGTCTTTTTGCCGGGGCGCGTGTTAATACGCAAATGGGGATTGAAAGGTTACAATTTAGTTATAACCCTGGTTATTATTGTTAAAGGGTATTATTATATTGTACCGCTATATTTTTTATCCTGGATAGAAATGCCTATTGTAACAATTTGCTTCATACTGCCATTTAAAGGGGCCCGATTGTAAATAATAGAATAAAGTAGTCGAAATAATTTGACAGCTAACATGAACCATAAATTCAGATCAACCAACAAATCTTTAATAAAGTTGCTGACCAAAATCGAATGCGACTTTTTGGCGATGATATTTTTTATAATACCTGCTGTTATTTTTGTTCAGCCGGGTTATGCGCAAGTTCAGCCGGGCCAAAGCAATGAAGGCCAATACCGCAAGGGGATGGTAGTTTGCGCTACCCCGGAAGCCGCCCGGGTGGGGCTTGATATATTAAAAAAAGGCGGCAACGCGGTGGATGCCGCTGTGGCGGTCCAGTTCGCATTAGAAGTAACCCTCCCGGAGGCAGGTAATATTGGCGGCGGGGGCTTTATGGTGTATCGGTCTGGAGGGGGTAAAACGAGTACGCTTGATTTCCGCGAAAAAGCCCCTTCGGCAGCCAGCAAGGATATGTACCTGGACAGCGCGGGGAATGTAATACCTGGCATGAGCCTTAAAACCCGCCAGGCTTCGGGCGTTCCGGGATCTGTTGACGGCATGGTGCAGGCACACCGCAGGTATGGCAAATTAAAGTGGGCCAACCTGGTACAACCCGCTATTGACCTGGCGCACAATGGTTTTAAAATCAGCGCGCAGCTTGCTTCGGCGCTTAATTATGCCCGCAACCAATTTATAAAACTAAATGCCGGCAAAACTTATTTGCTGAAAGACGGCGGATGGCATGAGGGCGACCTGTTGCAGCAGGAAGACCTT
>DATCES010000250.1:0-2850 GCA_036509935.1 Mucilaginibacter sp. | reverse complement strand
TTGTAAACAATAATTAAATTGTATTAACAGCGGATTAACAAATACTTTGCCATTTGTGCCAATTCTATGGTTCATTGTTACCAATACCACTACAAAAGGAGGGAAAATCAGTTTTTTTGACAATTGTTAATTGCTTAAAGTCTGATAATCAAGAGATTTTTTGGCAGCTTATTATTGAAGAGGCGTTGATCATCTGAAATGTATTTGTATTGTAAAAGTTGGTCAGTTGATTAATTTTTACAACACAAATACATTTTTTTGACTGCAAAAAAGGGCAAATATAAATTTCAAACAATGAGCCAATAACGGGATATGTTTAATATAAATGAAAAATATTCAATCTCTGCAATCATAAAAAAGTTCTTTACCAGGACAGTTTAGACCTGCGGATCATGTCCCGGGTCAGGTTTATAGTTTTTCTCCAACTCGGCAAGCTTAGCTTTTCCGTAAGCAAAACGGGTGATCACATAAAATAATATTGATATGTATCAGATGTACTAACCTGGGGCAGCCAGGCAGAAAGCCCGATCCTTATATTATTTTCATTAATTTCCTGGTCAATTGACGCCTGTTTAACCACCGGCTGGTTACGAAGGGCAAAATCCACGCATTGTTTCAAAGTATAATAGTGTCGCCGACCGACCGGGCAAAAATAACCTTAGGGAAAATTAATGTAAAAATAAGTATTAATAAGTAAAATGATTTTTTCATATTGCAGAACGGTCGCGCTTGCTTATTAAGATAGCTTGCAAACAAAGATTGCTTATATTTTTTTAAAAAAATTATTTGGAAGCGCTAATTTGTTATATTTATACTTCAAATAAAATCAACGACCAAATTTTTAGCCAAGTGTGTCAAAAAAGCACATTTAAGGTTGTTTTTTGAGTTTTTTAGAAAAAAATGAAAAATTCTGTACCTAAATAAATAAAAAATTTAATTAATTTGCCGGATGAGAATGAACCTGCTATTAAAGCAGGCCAAAAAAATTATGCTCTGAATAATAAGTTATAACCTAATTCATGGTATTTTTACAAAAAATTTAAGCTCGGTTAATACATGGTTAAAAAATTACATGAGAAAATCGCTCAATTCCAGGATGCAAATGACATCCGGGCAATGGGGCTATATCCTTATTTCAGGCCGATTGAGTCTGGGCAGGATACTGAAGTTGTTATCGATAACAAGCGTGTATTAATGTTTGGTTCCAACTCTTATTTAGGGTTAACAAATCATCCTAAAATTAAAGAAGCTTCAAAAAAAGCGATTGATAAGTATGGCACAGGTTGCGCCGGGTCGAGATTTTTGAATGGGACACTTGATATACATATTGAATTAGAGAGCAGGCTTGCCAGGTACGTTGGCAAAGAAGCATCTGTTTTATTTAGCACAGGGTTCCAGGTTAACCTGGGCGTTTTATCAAGCATTACCGGGCGTAATGATTATTTAATTTTAGATGAGTATGATCATGCTTCACTTATTGACGGAAGCAGGCTCTCCTTTTCAAAAGTAATTAAATATGCCCATAATGACATGGACGACCTTCAGCGCAAGCTGAGCATTTTGCCCGAAGAGGCCGTTAAATTGATAGCAGTTGATGGTATATTCAGTATGGAAGGCGACTTTGTTAAGCTTCCGGAAATTGTACAGATAGCTGATGAGTATGGCGCTAACATTATGGTTGACGATGCCCATAGCCTGGGTGTTATTGGTCATAACGGCGCTGGCACTGCTTCACATTTTGGCCTGACCAATGACGTTGACCTTATTATGGGCACTTTCAGTAAATCGCTTGCATCATTGGGCGGGTTTATAGCCAGCGATGCCGAAACTATCGACTATCTTAAACATCGTGCACGTGCATTGATGTTCAGCGCAAGTATGACCCCGGGATCTGTTGCCAGTGTAATTGCTGCGCTCGATATTATAGAATCGGAACCCGAAAGGATCACCAGGCTTTGGGATAATACACATTATGCAATGAAACTTCTGTTAGAAGAAGGCTTTGACCTTGGCCCCACCGAAAGCCCTATTTTGCCAATATACGTTCGTGATAATCAAAAAACGTTTTTGGTTACCAAATACCTGCAGGATTCAGGCATATTTGTTAACCCGGTTGTTTCGCCCGCTGTACCGTCCGACTCATCGTTGTTGCGTTTCTCATTAATGGCAACCCACACATTCGATCAGATAGATGAGGCAATTGAAAAAATCGCAAAAGCATTTAAAGAAGTAGGGGTAACGTCTATAAAAGAAAAAATATAAACCGGTCGGTAAGCCTCACCCAACCCTCTCCAATGGAGAGGGCTTTAAAACGAGCGAAGTTCAAGTCCTCTCCTTTGGAGAGGATTTAGGTGAGGCAACACGGAGGCTTATATGTAGAAATAACAATTGCATTAATTTCAACATAAATAATTAAACACAACACGCAGCTAATTAGCTGCGTGTTGTGTTTAACATTAAAAACTTTGCTGAGCATATACCGTTGATGAAAAAGATAGTACCGGTTAATTCAAAAAAAGAGCTTGCAGCATTTATTGATTTCCCACACCATCTTTACAAAGATGACCCAAACTATGTCCCCGAATTATTTATTACTCAAAAGGACTTGTTAACAACCCACCCTTTTCATAAACACAACTCAATACAGGCGTTTTTGGCTTATGACGGCGATAAAATAGTTGGCCGGATTGCTGCCATATTAAACAATAGCCATAATGAGTTTAATAAAGTAAATGATGGTTTCTGGGGGTTTTTTGATTGTATAAACGACCAGGAAACTGCTAACCTGCTTTTCAATACTGCCGCACACTGGCTAAAAGGCAAAGGGGTTGATCAAAAGTTTACCGGGCC
>DATCES010000249.1:0-13325 GCA_036509935.1 Mucilaginibacter sp. | reverse complement strand
GTTTATCTGCTGCCGTGCTGCCGACTGTTGTAGTACTGGTACTTTGGGCCATTAACAGGTTAGCGCCAAAAAGCATGAACACAGCAAAAAGCGACAGTGTTTTTTTAGAATTTTTCACCTGTTGTATGTTTTTAAAGGCGTTCAAGAGGGCTTCGCCGTTTATTAGTGTTTTGAATCCCATTTTATTGGTTGTTTGGTATTCTTTTTATTTAGTGCAAAAATAACAATTATTATATATGATGGTGAAGGCTCTCGTCCAATAAAGGGTGCTTTTTGGGGGCAAGCGATTTGAATTTGCTTAATGCGCCCAGCATCAGGAACATAAACAAGCCAGCAAAACCTATAAAAACAGATGCTTCAAGTATGCCTATTTCGGTGTACCATGCAGATTGGGGGCCTGTTGTACCGGGCATTATCATTTGCCAGTAATCAAGCCAGTGACCCAGGATAAGGATGATACAAGCTACTTTTAATACTTTTATCATCCGTTTTGAATCGCGCGACATCAGTACCAATAAAGGCGTAACGAAATTAACCACAATATTTAACCAAAACCAAGGCTTAAATTCAGGTTCCCACCTTTTATAAAAATAAGCCGACTCCTCCGGAATGTTTGCATACCAGGTTAACAGGAACTGAGCAAACCACAAATAGGTCCAGAAAATAGAAAACCCGAATATTAATTGCCCCATATTGTGCAAATGGTCTTCGGTAACCCATTTTATGTAGCCGCTTTCTTTTAAATAGATGAGCGTAAGTGTAATTACCGCCATACCGCCTACCCATAAAGCAGCGAAATTGTACCAGCCAAACATGGTTGAAAACCAGTGGGCTTCTAACGACATGATGGTATCAAAAGCGAATAATGGAATAGTAAAACCAAAAATCACTAAAAATATAACGGATACTTTAAAACTCTTGTTATAATTAAGCATACCGCCCAATGCATCTTCATTGTTTGAATATTTTACCAGCAACCATCCTAACAGGCTGTAGCAACCGAGGTAAGCAAGCAGCCGCGCCAGAAAAAACGGCACATTTAAAAACCCCGACTTCCCGGCAATAATGGCATTATAATTTTCGCTACCAGGTGTGGTAACACCTTTAAGGGCCCATTCTTTATAAAGATAGGGGAGAATGGTTTGCTTACCATCAACATTTGCACCGGTGTGTGTAAAGTATAAACCGGCACAAATAATTACCAGTAACACAACTGCAACCTTAGGCAATATACTTGCAAACGCCTGTGGTATGCGAAGGATTGAAGCCGACCAACCCGCTTGCGCTACATATTGTACCGCGCAAAAGAATACGCCGCATATACTAACACAGGTTAAATAATAACCCATCAGCAATAAATTTGAAAATGTACGTTCGCCGCTGCCCGATAAAAAACCGTAGGCTATTCCAATTACACCAATAGCTATCATGACCAGGCTCCAGGTTTTGGCCTTGCCCTGAAATTCAAACCGTTCGTCGAAACTATGAGAAGTCTTCATTAAAAATTAGCTTATAAAGTTTGTAAATGGTGAACATACAAAATTACTTTCATGCGCTCCTGCGGATCAAGCTGCGAGGCATAAGGACCCATTGCGTTTACACCGTAAGTAATAGTATGATAAATTTTACCGTCTGTAAGGTCTTTCATAGCGCCACCGCGCGATGACTGCCCGGTTGAATACGATGGCGGCGGCGGGAAACCATGCTGTGTCACCAATCCGTCACCCTGTCCTGTGATGCCATGGCAGGGCGAACAAAAATGTTCAAACAATATTTGCCCGTCGGCCAGGTTTTGCCCGATTGCTGCTATTGTGTCTTTATATTCAACGCCTGCCTTATCGTAACCATCCTTTGAATTAGGATAATCAAAACTGATAAAACCAACAGGTATGGTACCGGCGGGCGGAACCTGTGCTGTTTTTCCATCTTTAAAATTATCATTTTTCTGATCGGGATCGTATGCGATATGCTCATACATATTGGGAGCGTATTCCCAACCGGTGCTCCTTTTATCACTGCATGATGACGTAATAAACGTTGCAGCGATAATGATAACCGTTGTACCCAATATTTTTATTTTATTCATAGCTAACATATTTTCTATCGTTATGCTTTACTTCCACTGCCCCAGCTTTTTTTAGTACTTCAGTAATATCCTCATGCGGTATGTTCCCTTTTGCGTCAATAGCGATAACAAACCTGTCATCGGTTGCCCTTAAATCCATCACCCGTGGCGTGCGCCCCGGGAACAAATGGGTAGCATAAAAGAAAGTAGCCGTCATGCCAAATGCTGTAAATAATACGGTCCACTCAAAAGTTATCGGAATAAAATCGGGCACCGAGAATGCCGGTTTGCCGCCAATGTTCATAGGCCAATCCAGTGCCATCATATAGGAGGCCATGGCGAATATAGTTGTACCGCCCAGGCAGCCAAACATAAACGCCGCATAACCCAAACGGGACTCTTTTATCCCGAGTTTTGCTTCAATACCATGTATAGGCATAGGGGTGTAAACATCGTAAATAGGAATACTATTTTTTTGTAATTCATCAATCCCGTGCATCATATCATCAGGATCATCAAAAAGGCCTAAAATATATTTGGTACTGCTCATCTTTATATTTTTTCGTAATCAGCCATCTCAACACTGTCAAATGGAACCAATGCTTCTTTGTAAAACTCTACCTGCTCTTTATCAAGGCCGCCATGTTCCAACAGTTTTTTCTTAGCCTGCTCGCTTGAACTTTTCAAAATTAATTTCACTTCGGCCATTGCAATTGACGGGAACACGCGGATAAATAACAGGAACATGGTAAAAAATAAACCGATCGATCCTACAAATACGCTCATGTCAACCCATGTAGGATAAAACATAGCCCAGCTTGATGGCACAAAATCACGGTGCAGGGAAGTAACAATAATTACGAACCGCTCAAACCACATGCCTATGTTAACTACAATAGATAACACCCACGAGATCTGGATATTTGTCCTTACTTTTTTGAACCACATTAACTGGGTCATCAGTACGTTACATCCATACATCATACAACCTGCCCACCAATATGGCCCGATGAACCTGTTAAGGAAAGTATATTGTTCATACTCGCCGCCTGAATAGTAGGCTATAAAAAATTCTGTTAAATAAGCTACGCCTACAATAGATCCCGTTAAAAGGATGATCTTGTTCATTGCCTCAATGTGGAACATTGTTATATAATTCTCGAGCCCTAATACTTTACGGGCTACCAGCAACAGCGTTTGCACCATCGCGAAGCCCGAGAAAATGGCCCCGGCAACAAAGTAAGGCGGGAATATGGTGGTATGCCAGCCCGGCACCAGCGAGGTGGCAAAGTCCATGGATACTATCGTGTGGACCGAAAGTACCAGCGGTGTTGAAATACCAGCCAGTATTAAACATACGGTTTCAAAACGCTGCCATGTTTTTACGGAACCCGTCCAGCCGAAAGAGCAAACAGAATAAATTTTGCGGCGGATACCTGTAGCACGGTCGCGGATGGTAGCCAGATCCGGCAATAACCCGGTGTACCAGAATACTAATGATACAGAGAAATAAGTTGATATAGCGAATACGTCCCAAACCAGGGGCGAGTTAAAGTTAATCCATATAGAACCGAATTGGTTTGGCAAAGGCAAAGGCCAATAAGCCAGCCACGGACGGCCCATGTGCGACACTACATAAGTTGCCGCGCAGATTACCGCGAAGATAGTCATGGCCTCGGCAGAACGGTTGATGGAGTTTCGCCAGTTTTGACGGAACAATAATAATATTGCGGATATAAGCGTTCCGGCATGACCAATACCTACCCACCACACAAAACCGGTGATGTCCCAGGCCCAGCCTACAGTTTTGTTTAATCCCCACTCCCCTATGCCATACCAGAATGTCCAGCTTACTGAAAACACCCAAAGACAAGCGCCTAACGATGCGATAGTAAAACCTATCCACCATGCACGCCCCGGCATATTCTCTACCGGCCGCAGTATATCATTGGTGATCTTGGCGTATGTGATGTCTTTCCCCGTAATTAACGGTTCCCTGATTATTGATTCACTATGAGATGCCATATTTTAAATCTCTCTTGTAATTAATTTTAAGCTTCTGTTTCGGATATATTCCTAATTTTTACCTGGTACCCAATTCCCGGCTGCACACCTAACTCTTCCAATACATAATAGGTCCTTTCGCTTGTTAACGCTTTCGAAACTTCGGAGTTGGGGTCATTGGCATTACCGAAAACTATAGCGTTTGCTGGGCATGTTTGCTGGCAGGCCACTTTAATATCGCCATCTTTAACCGGGCGCTTTTCTATCTTGGCCTTTAACTTACCGGCCTGTATGCGTTGCACACACATCGAACATTTTTCCATTACCCCACGGAAACGGGTAACAACATCCGGATTAAGGACCAACAAAGTATGGTCGTTCTGCAGATAGTTTTCAAACCGCGAATCGTTCCAGTAGTTGAACCAGTTAAAGCGGCGTACTTTGTACGGGCAATTATTTGCACAATAACGTGTTCCAACGCAACGGTTATATGCCATTTGGTTTAGCCCTTCGGACGAGTGTACGGTAGCTAATACCGGGCAAACAGTTTCGCAGGGGGCATGATCGCAATGCTGACAAAGCATCGGCTGGTAAACCACCCGCACGTGGTCAAGGTCTTCAAGTTTGGCAATTTCAGTTTCTTTCGTCACACCGCCTTGTCCGTTATCATTAAAACTATAATAACGGTCAATACGTATCCAGTGCATTTCGCGGCGGCGGCCCACTTCGGCCTTGCCAACCACCGGTACGTTATTTTCGGCGCTGCAGGCTACAACGCAGGCGCCGCAGCCTGTACAAGCGTTAAGGTCAATAGCCATAACCCAATTGTACTGCGGATGGTCATAATCCTGCCAAAAAAGATTATTTTCATTATAATCTTTATGGTCTTTGCCGTTACCGGTGCGTACTGCCGGGTTTTTCAGGTATTCTGTAAAGGTCGCTTCCTTTATTATACTGTTGCGCCCTTCAATAGAATGGTGCGTTTGTGTTTGCGAAAGCGGCGAATTATCACCGGTTTTAGTTAAAGTTACGGTGGCGCTGGTCTGGAAGGTGCCATTACGTATGCTATGGAAAGGGAACGCATTTTTCCCAACGTTGTTACCTACCGGCCCTGCAAGCGTGCGGCCATAACCAACGGCTACTGATATAGTGCCCTGGGTTTGGCCTGGCTGCGATAATGCCGGTAAGCTTATAGCATAACCATTTCCTTCAATTTTAATAACATCGCCATCTTCGTAACCCCATTTCTTCATATCCGATGGTGATACTGCAGCAAAATTATCCCAGGTTACTTTTGATACCGGGTCGGGCAATTCCTGGAGCCAGGGGTTATTGGCCCTTTTACCATCGCGCATGGCCACAGTTTGGTAAAGTTGTAATTGTACTTTATCGCCATCAGCAAGTTGCGCACTGTGATCTAAAACAGTTTGAACAACACCATTCAGGTCCCGGCCAAATGTATAAGCGCCTTTAGGATTTTCTGCAGCTTTTACAAAACCTGTTTGTAAAAGTGTTTCCCATCCGCCCCGGCCTGATAAACCGCCTTTTGCCAGCAGGTTTTTATCCCAGTTGTTCCTTACATAAGTATAATAATCTTTAACAGCATTGTCGGACCAGATCAGCAAGCTATGTTCAGCCTGGCGGGTATCATAAACCGGGTTAATGGTTGGCTGTAAAATGGTATAGTAGCCTTCAATAGCGTTATCATCGCCCCACGACTCAAGATAATAATTGTTTGGCGCTATTATATTACATACCGAAGCGGTTTCATCGCTGTGATCTGCGAACGAAACTTTTAAACGTACTTTCTTTAACCCCTCAATAATATCCTTGCTGTTATAATAATCATAAACAGGGTTCGCGTTCAGGAAGAATAAGGCATCAACTTCGCCGCCTTTCATTTCGCTTACAAAATCAGCAAACTCTTTATCGTTACCGGCATATTGATGCGATGGGTTATCGAGGTCAATAGTATTGCCATAACTTCCCAGCAGGGAGTTAATAGCGTTAACCAACACCTGCGTGGCTACATCGTTTGAACCGGCAACCACTAAAGCCTTCCCCTTGGCGGCTAATAATTCCTTTGCAACTAAAGTTATTGCTTTATCTGCAATATTATTTTTTAATGGCCTGGCGCCCGGTAATGCCGTGCCCGAAATAGCACTGTACAAATTAATCAGCGCCATGCCTTCTTCCGAAGGCTTAATAGGTATGCGCACATCTGCGTTGGTACCTGTAATGCTCATCCCGGTTTCGAACTGGATATGGCGCGACATTTTTTTGCTTTGCAGCGATTTATTGTTACGGTTTTGTACGTACTGCCTTATAAATTCGGCAGGGGATATCCACGTACCCAGGAAATCGGCGCCAAAACTTACAATTACATCTGCCTTATCAAAACTATAATGGGGCAACACAGCTTTGTTAAAGCTGTTTTGGTTGGATTGTATAATGCCGGTATAGGATACCGCATCGTAACTAATATGTTTAGCATTGGGGAATTGTGCAATAAAATCGGCAATAACTGCTAAAGTGGACGGGCTGCTAATAGTTGATGATATGATAGCTATCTTTTTACCGCCGGCTTTAATGGCTGCAAGTTCGCTTTTTACGAAATCGTCTGCCTGGCCCCATCCGTAATCACTTTTATCTTTCATCGGGTTTTTCAACCGGTTAACATCGTACAGGTCTAATACCGATGCCTGTGCTTGTCCGCTTAAACCGCCCTTTGACAATATATCATTAGGGTTGCCTTCAATTTTAATTGGCCTGCCTTCGCGGGTTTTAACTAAAATAGCATGCCCATCGTAAGTTGAGGAATAATAATTGGCCACTCCCGGGGTTACGTCCTCGGGTTTAATTAAATAGGGTATAGATTTATGAACAGGCACTTTTTGACAGGCAGCCAGGGTAACAGCGCCTACGCCAAAGCCCAACGCCTTCAAAAAGTCGCGCCGCGGGGTTTTACCGCCCAGGCCACCACCGGCCAATACATCTTCGATAGGAATAGGTTCCGCGAATTCGTGTTTATTTTTCTCAACAAACTCAGGGGTTTTGTTCAGCTCTTCTAAACCTTTCCAGTATTTTTTATTGCTATCCATTTAAGCTATATAAACTGTAATGCTAAGTTTTATTCAATTATTAATAATGGCACTTACTGCACTCAATACCACCCATTAATGCTGCGGTTACTGGCTTTCCTGCTTTTAACAGCGCATGTACTGCTTCCATTTTTGTGTAGTAGGCGTTCCCTTTAAAGTCAACATTGGTGCGCTTGTGGCACTGTATGCACCATTTCATGGTCAGCGGCGAATATTGATAAACCTCTTTCATGGTTTCAACCGGGCCGTGGCAGGTCTGGCATCGTAACTTGGCTACTTTTACGTGCTGGGAATGGTTGAAATAGGCTAAATCCGGCAGATTATGGATACGGATCCATTGAATAGGCCTGGCTTTGGTAGAGTCGTATTTCTGTGTTTGGGGGTCATACCCTAAAGCGTCATAAATTTTCTGGATTTCGGGCGACGGGGTTTTACTGTTTAAAGTCCTGTCGATTGTCTTATGACAATTCATACACACATTTAACGATGGGATTGAGGCGTTCTTTGATTTATAGGCGCCCGAGTGGCAGTACTGGCAATCAATTTTCATGGCCCCTGCGTGAAGGTCATGCGGGAATTTAATTGGCTGTACCGGTTGATAGCCTGTATGCACATTGGTGTTCCACATGGTGACCCAACTCCAGCTCCCAAGCGCTAAAGTACCGCATAACAGTACAAAGAAAACCAGTTTTTTATTTTTCGCCAGCTTCTTTATAGTAGCCAAACGGTCAACGGGCGTTTTTTCAACTTCAGCTTCCTCAACAAACAGTCCCTCGTTTTTTAACAGCAGGCGTTCAAGTGTGGCAACAACCTTGTTTAATACCAGGATGATAATAAAGGCAAGGATAATTACGCCGATCAACGCAAAAATAACCAGGTTGCCTGGGCCTGTTTCCGGTGCAGGCTGACCGGTTGCACCAGGTTTAGGGGCAGCCTGCATGGTTTTCCATGTAGTGCGCGCGTAAGCTATAATGTTAGCGGCATCACCATCGGATATTTCGCCGAATGTGGTCATGCCTGCCTGGTTGTATTCATTATAAATTTTTAGCGCCTTAGCATCCTTGCCGGCAATTAAGGCCTGGTTGTTCTGGATCCATTTGGTTAACCATTTATCATCAGTTTCATCTGTAATGGTTGGGCCCAATGCAGGGCCGATAAGCCTTGAATCAATTTTGTGGCAAACCGTACATTTGGCTTTAAATAGGGCTTCGCCCTTGGCAGCATCGCCTTGCGCATAAGCAAAGGACGCAAAAAAAGCAAAACCGGCAACCAGGAAAACCGACCTCGAGAACTTTTTAAAAATCAATGAGAAACTCCCCATAAAGTGTATTTATACTAAATAATTTCTTTTATTAATGATTACGATTCACGCAGGGATGTATGTTATATCCGAATTTTTCAGCCACAAAAGTAAAATTTATTACAGTATCAGTGACAAATAAATGACAGTAATAATTAATTTATAATTATTCTAAATAACATTAAAGCACCGGTTAATTCTGGTTTATTTGGCATTGCTTGCAGAATAATTACTGTAAACGGCAAAATAATCATTGCCAACCGTTAAGTAAAATATGATGTAAAGCACAAAATGATATAATGGCATAGAATTTGGGTTTATAACTATTGTTTTATGATACAGGCGAACGACAGGCAAGCTTTATGAGGGTTTAAAAACTTCCGTTTTTTGCGCGTCCCGGCATGACAGTTGGTAATTGACGGGGTTTATTTGCAGATGTCATTATTGGTTTGGCCAATATTTTGGTTTTTACATTGACAGCGGCAGGCGGATTTACGCTTATACAATATTACAGCCATAAAAAACGCCCATACTATAGCAAAAGCCAATTAAATTGGATCCGGTTGATCAGGTGAGCCATTAACTGCCGGGAACAACTATTCTCTGAATAAACCATTCACCTAATCAACTATCCAACCCAAACAACCAATTAAATTTTAACAATTCGGTAAACATTTATATTTTTGCAGGCATAAAATAAATACCCGCAAAATGAACCCAACCGAAGAAGCAAATTCAGAAAGCCATTATCTTTTAATAGTAGTTGCAGTAATTATAGGTATAACCGGTGTTTACCTGCGCTTTGCCGATTTCCGTTATAACAACATTATAGCCAATATCCTTTTAATTATTGGTGTTGGCCTTGCTTTGAAAGCTGTGTTTGCGATATTGAAGTAGTTCATAGATCATGGTTCATAGTTCATGGTTCATGGTTCATGGTTCATAGATCATAGATCATGGTTCATAGTTCATAGGGGCTGTGGATTTAGTTTATAGTTAACGGTGGTGGAGCTACAGGTTTTTTGCCATGAATTATCAACTATGAACCATGAACGTCCCCTACTTCGGCCTATACTTAGATCCGTTCAATATTTTTTGCGCGTCATTATCCGCCATTAGTTCCGGCAGGGTAATGTCCGGGTGTTTATCCATGTACTCCTTTACAATCTGCCATCCTGTCCACACAGCAAGCTTTGGTGCCGATTCGTTTTTTTCGCCAAGGCCAGGGGTAAACGGCGCCTCTCCTAAATATTTCTGAATTTTCGGGTAATCAGTTTCATACAAAAGGTTTTGATCTAAAAACCAGGCCCATATTTTCGACTGAAATTGCTGGCACCATTTCATCTGTACGTCCGTATAACCAATTTTGGTGGTATCGGCCATATCCGGCAATATCATATCCATAAAATACATAATCTTGCCGTTATAGATCATTTTCGACAGCAGCGTTTTACTACTGTCGTTTTCCGGGAACATATCTTCACGCGCCATGCCTTCAATCACACGCGGGCAAATATTTTGCGCATTAAAATTACGCGACAAATAATGCGGGTAGGCAGCAGTAAGCGAAGGATAGAACCTTGAATTGCCACCCAAAAAAAGATCGAGCCCGATACCCAAATAGGCATCCCCCACGGCTATTTGCGTCTCAAAGCCCGAATAATAGGTGATCACCCTGGGCAGCTTTTTTTGCGGGAAATAATATTTAATATGCCTGAAAGCATCGGTTAATTCTGCCTCTTCCTTTTCCATTATTGGGTAAACCGAATCAACATCATGCTTAAGGTCTTTGTAGTCGCGGGTAGCAAAAACCCTGCGCAATAATTTAAAATAGGCGGTATCGTTGGTATTTATATCATCATCCTGTAAAAGCAAGCCAATAAAATTATGGTAAAAAACGCCGTATTTTTTTTGCAGGTAAGCGGCCTGCAGGGCCATGGGTTTTGTTTTCATGGCGTCAAATTCCTTATCAAACCGCTCTATCTTTACATTAACCGGTATATTGCTTACATCAACCTTTTTGTTACGCCCGCAGGCGCTTAATAGCACGCTGATCAAAATAAATAAATAAATTTGCTTTGTTTTGCTGATGGTGGCCATTTTTTATCCTTTGGGCAAAAATAATTTTTTATTTGCATATAATGAAGATCGCTTTAGCCCAGCTCAATTATCATATCGGAAACTTTGAATCAAATACTGCAAAAATTATCAGTCATATTAAAAAAGCCCATAATAACGGCGCCGATCTGGTAGTATTTGCCGAATTATGTGTTTGCGGTTACCCATCCAGGGATTTTTTGGAATTTGATGAGTTTATTGGGCTATGCGAGGCGTCGGCTCAAAAAATCGCTGCCGAATGCACAGATATTGCGTGTATAATAGGCTTGCCTACGCCAAATCACCGGGTGGAAGGCAAGGAGCTGAACAACTCAGCTTATTTTATTGAGAACTGCAAGGTAAAGGGGATTGCCAATAAAGCCTTGCTGCCTAACTATGATATATTTGACGAGTACCGCTATTTTGAGCCGTCGACTGAGTTTAACTGTATTGAGTTTAAGGGCCACCGTATAGCGCTTACCATTTGCGAGGATTTGTGGAACACCATTGAAAATCCTTTATACGTAACCCGCCCGATGGATATACTGATACAGCAAAAGCCCGATGTGATGATCAATATTGCTGCTTCGCCATTTGCGTATAATCATGACCAGGAGCGTATTGAAATTTTGAGCGATAATGCCCGGCGGTACCATCTGCCGTTGCTTTATGTAAATAATATCGGCGCACAAACGGAATTAATTTTTGACGGGGGGTCGTTAGTTTTTGATAATACAGGCAAACTTATTGATGAAATGCCCTATTTTGAGGAGGGCATGGCTTATTATACCCTGGATGATAAAGGGGGGGTCACATTTTCGCATCCATCAACACTGAAAATAAAAAAACAGACTGATATTGAGCAGATACACAGGGCGGTTATCTTAGGCATCAGGGATTACTTTTACAAATCAGGCTTCAGGCAGGCCATTTTAGGTTTATCAGGCGGCATCGACTCAGCAGTAGTTTGTGCCCTGGCAGCTGAAGCTTTGGGGCCCGAAAATGTTATGGCCGTACTGTTGCCCTCGCGTTTTTCGAGCGGCCATTCTATAGAAGATGCTGAAGCCCTGGTAAAAAACCTCGGGTGCATGCACGAAACCATCGCTATAAAAAACATCACCGATGCTTTTGAAGCTACATTAAAGCCGCAGTTTAAAGACCTGCCATTTAACATCGCCGAAGAGAATATCCAGTCGCGCAGCCGGGCGGTACTGTTAATGGCTATGTGCAATAAATTTGGCTATATTTTGTTAAATACGTCAAACAAAAGCGAGGCGGCTGTTGGGTACGGCACCTTGTACGGCGATATGTGCGGGGGTATTTCGGTAATTGGCGATGTTTACAAAACCCAGGTTTTTGAACTGGCAAGGTATATTAACCGTGAGCGGGAAATTATCCCTGAAAACTCCATAACCAAACCGCCGTCGGCAGAGTTAAGGCCAAATCAAAAAGACACCGACTCGCTGCCTGAGTATGACGTACTCGATAAAATAATTGCTGAATATGTGGAGGGCCGGTGCTCATCGGCAGCAATAATTAAAATGGGGTACGAGGAAAAAACTGTCCGCCGCGTTATCAGGCTGATTAATCTTGCAGAACATAAAAGGTATCAAACACCGCCAATTTTAAGGGTATCGCCAAAGGCCTTCGGCATGGGCCGCAGGATGCCCATTGTGGGTAAGTATTTATCGTGAAAGAATAAAAAAATTGTATATTAGCTATTAAACCATTTACAAATAGTTTGTCTAAAGAAAAATGGGGGGAAATATTATGAAAAGATTTATTTATTTGGCGATGATGGTATTTATACTGTCAGGCCTATCCGGTTGTACAAGCTACAATTATTATATTGCCGCCATAAACAAAACCAACTTAAGCAACTACCACACATTTGCATGGATGCCATCGGCAAAGAAAAGTGACAAGAAAATGACGAATAATTTAGCTGATTCCAGGATCAGGGAGGCTGCTTCAAACGCGCTGATTTCAAAAGGCCTGCAGCCAAACCAGCGTAATCCAGACCTGATTGTAAACTATACTTCAATAGTAGGCAGGGGTACCAGGACCAATTATTATTCGCCCTATTATGGCGGATTTTATCCGGGCTGGGGTTTTGGCGGCGGCTGGGGATTTGGCTGGGGGTACAATCCCTATTTTTACCATGGCGCACCTTTTGATTATTATGGCGGCCTTACCTACGCTGACAAAGAACATTATAAGGAAGGCACATTAATTATTGATCTGATAGATACCCGCACCCATAGGATAGTTTGGAGGGGATTTGGCGTTGGCGAAGTGCATAAAAACCCGCAAAAAAATATTGATGACCTGCCAAAAGTTGTAAACGGGATATTGGATCAGTTACATTTGTCCCCTCTTCCGCAAATGGGAATGAGGCAGTCTTAAAAAAATACCAGGCTTTTATTTGTAAATATCTAAAAGAATTTACCTGATCCCTTTTGCCAGCGGCAAAGGGGATTTTTGTTTGCGGTATAAATGGAAAGCTGCCAGGGCAGTTGCTGCAACTGCCAAAACAATTACCCAGGTATCAAGGGGGCAGGTACCGCCAACCGGGTCAGCATCACCACAGTCCGGACCGCCATCCTGCGCAAGTGATATTGCAGGCAGCAAAAACATACTGCAAGCTAATATAAAAAACAGCCCTTTTTTATTGATAATTTTAAATAGTGCTAACTTCACAACCGCTATTAATTAGTTTTTACAAATTTAGCATTTCCAATCAAATTTCCAATATTAT
>DATCES010000248.1:0-6499 GCA_036509935.1 Mucilaginibacter sp. | reverse complement strand
ATTCTTTCCTGTTTATTTCAAAAATTCATTTTTCCAACTTATTTCAGAAAGATTTGAAAATTGCTGTATATTTGGCTTCGTTGAATTCTCACCGATGAATTCAGGCTTCCATCCACCAGCTTTCGCCGATAATGATGTATTGAATTTATGATCAAAAATGAGCGGGCCAACTGTCCTATTCAACCAATTGAAAACATAAAGTAAATTTAAAAATGGATCATAAAACACAGGCGGTGAACGACTTCGTAAGTCTTCTGGATTACAATAACAACGTTATATTTAACATGGCGCCGCAGGAAGTTACAGCAGCCGTAATTTCCGGTGATGCTTCACGGGTGCGCCAAATAGAAGGGCAATTTGCAATTGTTGAAAAAGTAGGCCAGCAGGTATTTATGGCGCGTTCAATTGGGAGGCCGATGCGCTATTTCCTCGCCAAACAAGTTTCAGGGCCGCTGCTTATTGTTGCTGAACGAATGGATGAAATTTACAATTATCTTGAAACCAAAGGGCTGCACCACCAGTTCCATCCCTCTTATACAAGGATGGTGCCTGCACATTTTGTGGTACGCGTGGAAGTAATCGGCTGCCCCGACCCGAACCCTGTTTATACCCGGTTTTTTGAGCCTAAGCGAAATAGCTTAACAAATGACCTGGATAAAATTGGCAAAGCCTATATGGAAGCTTTGGCTAACGAATGTAAAAAATGGCTTTTGTCTATACCCGGCAACGAACCGGTAGGCGTGTTATTCTCCGGCGGCATTGACAGTGGATCGGTTTTCCTTGTGCTTTATGATTTGATGCTTAAGCTTGGCATGTCGCCACAGCGGCTAAAAGCTTTCACGCTATCAGTAAACAACGGGCCCGATGCTGCCCAGGCCTACCAGTTTTTGGACCAATTGGGACTGTCCATGTACCTGGAGATAATTGATGTCCCGAAGTCTGCAATTGATTACAAAGCAACCATTAAAGTGATTGAAGACTACAAGCCGCTTGACCTCGAATCTGCCACCATGGCAATGGCTTTATGTAAACAAATACGCAAACTTTACCCCGAGTGGAAATACCTTGCCGATGGGGACGGCGGGGACGAAAACCTGAAAGATTATCCCATAGAGGAAAATACAGAGCTTACCATACGCAGCGTATTAAACAATATGATGCTATACCAGGAAGGTTGGGGTGTTGACAAAATTAAACATTCGCTTACCTATTCCGGGGGGCAAAGCAGGGGGCATGTGCGTTCCTATGCCCCGTGCCGGGCATTTGGGTTTAAGGGGCTTAGTCCTTATGCATTGCCCAACGTTATTGAAGTTGCCGAGGGCATCCCTTTTATTCAATTGACCAATTGGAGCGAGGAAGCGCTTTATGCACTCAAGGGGGAAATTGTAAAGCGGGGAATAAAAGCCCTTACCGGGATGGAAATGCCTGTATTTGAAAAGCGCAGGTTTCAAAAGGGTGCAGTACCCGAAGGCACATTCAACCAGTTGTTCCCACAGGATGAAATGGAATACCGCACCTATTTTAATTCACTTTATGCATGATAACCGGGAAATTGAAAAGCTTCGTTCGCAAAAGAACTTTTTAAACCCCGATATACCGTACCATTTTCTGCATGAGCAGGAACCCGGCCCAGGAGGTGATTTACAGCGCGTAAATACAATTTTCCTTAGCAGCAAGGAATGTTCCTTCAAGTGCCTGATGTGCGATCTGTGGAAAAACACGCTAAATGAACCTGCCCTTCCGGGGGCTATTTTAAAGCAAATAGATTATGCCCTGGCCAGGCTGCCCGCAGCAGATGTAATCAAGCTCTACAATAATGGCAATTTCTTCGACAAAAAGGCTATTCCACCGACGGATTATCCCGGTATAATTGAGCGCCTGCGTCCTTATGACCGGGTTATTGTAGAAAATCATCCCAAACTTTGTGATGAAGCCTGCCTGCAATTTAATGACCAGCTGAACGGGGCACTGGAGATTGGCATGGGCCTTGAAACTATTCACCCGGATGTTTTGCCTAAACTTAATAAACAAATGACCGCCGAGGATTTTAGCAGTGCCGCCGCATTCTTAAGAAGCAATAACATTGACGTACGCGCATTTATCTTGCTAAACCCGCCGTACCTTACCGATAAAGGCGAAAATATAAGGTGGGTCCATAAAACAGTGCAATTCGCTTTTGATTGCGGCGTACAATGCTGCTCTATTATTCCCACCCGTCCCGGCAACGGTGTGATAGAATTACTTTATGAACAAGGGCACTATATGCCCCCATCGCTGGAAACGCTGGAAGAAGTATTTGAAAACGCCCTTAGTTTAAAAGCCGGCTGGGTATTTGCCGACGTTTGGGACATCGCCTTTCTTTCCTCTTGTCCGAATTGTTTTGAAGCAAGGAAACAACGTTTGGAGTTAATGAACCTAAAACAAAAATTTTACCCCCGTATAACCTGTAATTGTCAATTGAACCATGCCTGAAACAAACGAACAACATTTTGATATTTTAATAGCGGGCGCTGGTTTTGCCGGCTCACTTACTGCCTTAATTTTGCATAACCAGGGTTTTAAGGTGTGTGTGGTAGAAAAAGGACGGCATCCCCGTTTTGCCATCGGCGAGTCGTCCACGCCGATAGCCGACATGCAATTACGTGACATCGCGGTGAAATACAACCTGCCCTGGCTGCATGATTTTTCACGCTATGGCAGCTGGCAGCAAGCTCATCCTGAAATTGTTTGCGGGCTTAAAAGAGGGTTCAGCTTTTTCAAGCACCATCCCGGAAAAGATTTTACCACCGATGCAGACCATAAAAACGAATTGCTTGTTGCCGCAAGCGTTGACGACGTTCAATCGGACACCAATTGGATGCGGTCAGACTTTGACGCCTTCCTGGTAAGCAAAGTAAAAGAAACAGGGATCAGCTATTTTGACCTGACTGAAATTATCTCGGCACAAAGAAACCCGGGATGGGTTTTTAAATGTACCCGTAATGACGGGGACATGGTAATTCATGCCGCTTTTTATATCGATGCTACCGGTGGTGGCTTTTTGCTTGAAAAGTTACTCGGGGTTAAAACATCATCTGACAGTTTTTTGACCGATTCATTTGTTGTGTGTTCCCATTTCCACGACATTGCCAGGTGGACCGAAATATTGAAAAAAGCAAACATCCCTGTCGGTGACTTTCCTTATGATCCTGACAATTCTGCCTTGCACCATATTTTGGACGAAGGTTGGATATGGATGCTGCGTTTCAATGACCAGCGTACCAGCTTTGGTTTCGTGCTTAACTGCCAGGAACAATCATTAAAGGGCTTGCAAACTGGTCAGATATGGGATGCAATGCTTGAGAAGTACCCTACGGTTAAAAATATACTGAATGCCGCCCGGCTTGCAGCCGAGCCGGGCAAAATAATTCAATCGCCCAGGCTGCAACGGAAGGTTGACCGTTGTTTTGGACCGGGGTGGGCCGTACTTCCGCACACGGCAGGTTTTGTTGATCCCTTGTTCAGTTCGGGCATTGCACATTCTATTTCGGGCATTCAAAAATTAGCAGGTATCCTCAAAGAGCACTTTAACAATCCTGATGCACTTTATGAAGGGCTAAAAGAATATGAACATTCTATATTCGCGGAACTGAAATTGGCCGACCAGCTTATTGCAGGATGTTTCAGGGCGATGCCACATTTTGAGCTGTTCACGGCATGGTCCATGCTGTATTTTGCTGCAACTATTGCTTATGAACGCCGCCTTATGCGAAAAGAATTACCCGGATATTTTCTCTGCGCGGACGATCCGTATGTTTTAGATATAGTGCAAAGGTCTTATACAGACTTATTGAAAATTTTAGATAACCCAAAACCATCCGAAGAGGCTATTACACAGTTTACCGACCTGATACGGGAACGGATTAAACCAATAAATACAGCAGGTTTATTAGATCCTTCATTCAAAAATATGTATAAGCATACAGTTGCAGTGTTTTAAGTGCACAGGTGGCATTTAAATTTTGTCACTCGTCCGCCTTTGCCGTGCTTTTAACGCTTGCTGTTTTTAACGCGTTTTTAAAATCAGATGTGGTTACTTTTCGGGTGTTGTATATTTGCTGATATTCCTGGTGTTTTTTGTCTGTGGGGTAAGCAATATTTTTACCATAAGGATACGAGGGCATTTTATGGAAAGGCAGCGGGGCAACCGTTTGCCCGTTGGCAGTATTCAGGTCGCCATCTTTAACCCAGCCCTCGCTGTAAATAAGGAAGTCGCGTTTCCAGCCTTTTGGCAAATCCGATAATTGCCCGGCATCAAAGTCAATACTTATTTCATCTCCGCCGTCAGCAATAATGTATTCGTCATCTGCTTTTTGCAGCAAGGGCAATACATCGCCATAGCGGGTATAATTACCTGTAAGGTCCCGCCATTTTTGGCCTTTGGTTATATGGTAATAGTCAAACCATTCGGGACCAAACGGCCCCCCTTTCCGGTAATCGGCAGAGTAGCCACGGTAATTTAAATTAGCCGCAATCATATTAAGGTTGTGCATTTTTACCGGCGCTTTTACATTTTCGGCTGAGAAAAATATTTGGTCCCAATAGATTTGCATATTCGTGCTTATCTTAACCCGCCGGTCATTTGCAGTAAGGAATTTACCCGACAGGTCGGCAATAACCATCTTATCCCTGCCCATCGGGAACCCCATATTTTTAATAACAGTTTCCCATTCGCCTTTCTTATTGATCACCTGCAAAGAAGGCGGGTGGACAATATATTTATCCGATTGCGCCATCGCTGTATTGATGCTGGCATCTGTCGGGAAAATCCATCCTCTTAAAAACAGCAGCAGGCTGTCCCTATATGCTTTATCCCCCAGGTCCAGGATCAGGTCATGGTCCCGGGCAAGGCCCTGGTATTTTCCTAACGAAAAATTTGACGCATATTGAAAATCATACGCACTGACTTTGGGGAGCAAATTATTGCCCTTTTCATCTTTAGCCGAAACCGGCAAATGTTTATTGGCTACCTGGTAAACTTTTTTGCCCGGAAAGGGGGGGGTCACAAACCGTTCATCGGCGTAAACATCCACTGAATCGGGATGGTCAACAGCTACCAGGCCTACTTTATCAAAATAAACCGCCTCCCATAATTCTTCTGTGATCTTAATATTGTACCGTCCATCTTTAGGCTTCAGTTTTTCACCCGGGATAAGCAGGTATTCTTTTGAGGCATCGGAAAAAGAATAGCTCGTGTCGTTGCCATGTATGGCCAAAGGCATCCCGAGGGCGCTTCTCCAAAGCATATCCTTTATGAATTCATAATTTTTGCCATTCCATGTAAACAAAAAAGGGCATGAGCCTTTAAGCTGTTCCACCTCCAATATTTTTTGATTGCGGCTTGGGGCAACAATAGTTTGCGGCACACCGTTAGGCCAAATGATACGAACGGCATCAATCTTGCCGCGTGTGCCTACGCCAAAGTCGGTTATAGCCCCGCTAACTGTTTTCCGTTGATACAGGTTCCCGGCCTTCGCTTCAACCTGCGCGCCAATCCCTAACCGGTTATTTTTGCTGTTGCCATAAGAAAGGCCCAACAGCTCAACCTGGATGTAACGGTTCATGTTGCCCCCGTCATTTCTGAGCATCCGGATACCGGTTGGCCCCGACAAAAGGATATCTTCGTCGCCATCCAGATCAAGGTCGCCAATTTTAATATGCTGGGCCTGGATCGAATTTTTGGGGAGCAGGTATGAAACATCCCTGAAGCCTTTGGTTGTATCATTGTGAAATAATCTGATTCCGCTTTTGGATTTATCAGCGTTCAGCCCCGCAACCAGCAAATCCTGGTGCCCGTCATTATCGAAATCAAAAAATGCTACATCCTTTATTGTTATGCCTTTCAGTGCATTACTTAACATTTTGGACACCGGATCAATCACGAAGCCGTGAACAGTATTTTTAAGCAGCGAACATTTACCGTTTGCGCCCCCGGCGACAACTATATCCAGCATCCCATCATTATTATAATCGCCAAAGGCAACTGCTGTGCCCGTGTATGCCGGATTCCGAAGGCCCACAGAGTCGCTGATGTCCTTAAAATTGGAATGCCGGTTATTGTTGAATAACTGTATCCCTCCATTTTCGTTCAGGCCAACTATATCCACATCCCCGTCATCATCCCAGTCACCGAAATCCATGTCAATGGTCCCCTGCGGATCCCCGCCGAGGCCCATCGCATTTGCCTTTTCGGTAAAAGTGCCATCGCCGTTGTTACGGAAAAACTTGTTGGCGCCTTTTTGGGCAACATACAGATCAAGGTCGCCGTCCTGGTCAAAATCGGCAAATAGCATTTTAGTAGCATTGCCGGTATTGCGGAGGCCGATATCCCCTGTCACCCTTGAAAATGTACCGTCCCCATGGTTCCTGTACAAAAGGATCCCTTTTGTGGTGGCGATAAAGAGATCCTGGTAACCGTCGTTATCATAATCGGCAAAGGCGGCATCTAAATCCTGCCCTT
>DATCES010000247.1:0-5995 GCA_036509935.1 Mucilaginibacter sp. | reverse complement strand
GCCATATCTCCTATGTTTATACACTAAATATATGAAAATCAAATCATTATACCAAATAAAATACAGAAAATATTCCCGAAAAATACTACCAAAACCTATCATAAAAAAAAGGCCGTATCATGATTTATGATACAGCCTCTTAAAAAAAAATTTATTTAAAGCTTATTTTGCTTCTTCTTCGGGGGCTGGTTTTTTTGAAGCCTTGCGGGCTTTGCTTTCAGCGCCTTCCATTTGCTCTTTTAACTGTGCCAATACGCTCAGATCGCCTAATGTTGATTTTTCAACCGAATCCTTTACTTTCTTCACAGCATTAACAGCAGATTTTGCTTCCTTTTTACGGGTTTCAAATTCCTGTACCCTTGCGTCCGCACGGGCTTCTTCCCATATACGTGCGTGGGAGATAAGGATGCGTTTGTTTTCCTTGTTAAATTCAATGATTTTAAACTCGGCGGCCTCTTCGGCTTTTAAGCTCTTGCCATCTTCTTTAACCAAGTGTTTTATCGGGCAAAAACCTTCAACACCGTAAGGCAATGCAACAATTGCACCTTTATCGGTTGCTTTTATAACAGTGCCTTCATGCACTGAATCAATAGTGAAGATGGTTTCAAAAGTATCCCAGGGGTTTTCTTCCAGTTGTTTGTGGCCCAGGCTTAGTTTACGGTTATCAACATCAAGGTCTAAAACAGTCACATCTAATTTTTCGCCAACTTTAGTGAATTCATTAGGGTGGTTTACTTTTTTCGACCAGGAAAGGTCGCTGATGTGGATCAAGCCGTCAATTCCGTCTTCAAGTTCAACAAAAACGCCAAAGTTGGTCATGTTTTTCACGGTGGCTATATGCCTTGTACCAACGGCGTAACGTGCGGCGGCATTTTGCCATGGGTCAGGGGTTAATTGCTTAATACCTAAGGACATTTTGCGCTCATCGCGGTCCAGTGTCAGTACCTGTGCTTCAACCTCATCGCCAACTTTCAGGAATTCCTGCGGGTTGCGCAGGTTTTGCGACCACGACATTTCGGACACATGGATCAAACCTTCAACGCCGGGGATGATCTCAAGGAATGCACCGTAATCGGCAACGGTAACAATTTTACCTTTAACCTTCGAGCTGATTTGAATTGCTTCGTCAAGACTCTGCCAAGGATGCGGCGTTAATTGTTTTAAGCCGAGGGCGATACGTTTTTTCTCATCATCAAAATCAAGCACAACAACGTTGATTTTTTGATCCAATGATAAAATTTCGCGCGGGTGCTCAATTCGACCCCACGAAATATCGGTAATGTGCAGTAAACCGTCAACACCGCCGAGGTCGATAAATACGCCAAAGTCGGTGATATTTTTAACAGTCCCTTCAAGTACCTGCCCTTTTTCAAGTTTAGCTACAATTTCAGTTTTTTGGTTTTCCAGGTCATCTTCAATCAGCACTTTATGCGATACCACTACGTTTTTAAACTCGTGGTTGATTTTAACAACTTTAAATTCCATTGTTTTGCCCACATAAACGTCATAATCCCTTATAGGTTTAATGTCGATCTGCGAACCGGGTAAAAAGGCCTCAACGCCCATTATATCTACAATCAAACCACCCTTGGTCCTGCTCTTCACAAAGCCGGTGATGATTTCATCGTTATCCAATGCAGAATTAATACGTTCCCATGATTTTTGCGTTTTTGCACGTTTGCGGGATAATACTAACTGACCGTTAGCATCTTCCTGCGATTCAACGTAAACATCAACAGTATCACCGATCTTCAGATCCGGTGTATCACGGAATTCGGATACGGATACCAACCCATCAGATTTAAAGCCGACGTTCAATACCACATCTTTTGAGTTAACATTTACAACCGTACCGGTGATGATTTCGCCTTTAGTGATAGAACTGAAAGTCCCATCGTACATTTTTTCAAGCTTCTCACGGTCATCGTCGCTGTAATTGCCGAATTTTTTTTCGTCAGCATCCCAATCGAAATCATCGCTTGCTGATGTAACATTTGATTTGATCTCATCGATAGAGATTGAATCAGCTTCTGATTCAATTAATTCTTTTTCCTGCGGAAGGGTAACTACATCGAGTTCAGCTTCCTTAGCTTTAAGTTCTTTTTCTGCTTCCTGTTTTTTTGCCATTAAATAAATTTTCTCCTTTTCCCGATTTTCTAATTGGGATTGCAAAGGTAGGGATATATTTTTATTCCTAAAAAATTAATTTAATGTTAAATGCTGATTTTTAGGGGATTTTGGGTATTATTATTAAAAAGCCGGCCAATTTCGTAGGGGCGGCCCTTGTGGTCGCCCTTATCCTTGTGGTCGCCCTTTGAATATCCGTTTGATTTGTGCCATCCGTTTCATTTTGCGCCCCGTTTCCGTTCCAATATCCCGGGCGACCACAAGGGTAGCCCCTACGGTTTCTAAAATGACACGGCTTGCAAAAAAGTAACAGATAGCTTTCTAACTACATCTGTAAAGCCTCTGGTTCACTTTCATGCCATAATTTATGATATTTACCGTTCAGAAATTTAGTTATATGGGTTGACAATTAATTGTTCTATCTCATTAAAAATAATCATAAAACTATCCAGCAAGCTTTCCCTGTAAGCTATTAAAACTTTATTCATTTGCACTTCATTTTCCAGCGTAAACGGATTTTTCCAAACCCTCATGCATATCCTTTTTAAAGCGTATGCAATTTCCTTTGTTTCGGCATAACTGTACAGGTAACGGCTTTTTTTAAATCCTGTGTAAAATTTAAAGAAAACGGCGGTCTCTTTTAATCCTGCAAAAGTCAAAAATTCACTTATAATTAAAGGTTCGCAATCGTCAAGATTATCGTAAAAATCAGCAGTGGTTACTTTGTTGGTAGTAAGCAGCAGGTTATCTAATATCAGTTCCAGGGCAATATGCCCTAAAAAGAATGGCTTTACCGGCGAACCTGCTATTGTCGGCAAAAGCAACTTTTTTAATTGATGGGAATGGTGGAGGAAAAAATCAGATGAATGAAAATAACGGTCAACGTCAAGGTGCCTTTTCCATCCCCGGATGATTGCATTAACGTTAATATCCGGATGATGCAATTTTTCGGGGTGGATGATGACGTTTTTATCTGCGTTTTTCAAAAGATCGGGCAATACCGTACCTAATATAAGGTAGCAGTTATCCATATCCCGGTCGAAATAGAAATGTGATAGAAAATTCATTGTGCTTTTTTGCAAAATACCTTGTTTTATACAATTTACGAAATTTTTAGAATAAAGAACAGTCAATGCCAGGCGGCACAAAATTTTTATGCCAGTCATATTCCGATGGGATGCCCGGTAACAAAATTAATGGCTTTTCTGTGCGTAAATGCCACCCGGATTTTGTATTTTTGTATAAATACACAGGCTTTTTCAGGCATTCATCCTAAGGAATAAAAAAAAAATTAATAAGCTATGTATCAGTCAAAAAATGAATGTATTTTGTTGTTATTTAGTTATATTATTGATATTCAACACATTATATAAAATTATATCGAAAAATTATCACACCCTAAACGCGTTTAGCCTTCGAAACCGGAAAAATTGTCACGCCCTAAACGCGTTTAGCCTGTGGAACCGGAAAAATTATCACGCCCTAAATGCATTTAGCCTGTGGAACCGGGAAAATTATCACGCCCTAAATGCGTTTAGCGCGTATGAATGTGCTGTTTGTTGCCTGGTAATTGAGTTTAAAGCGTGTTAAATCAAAGGTTACTCACCAAAAATCCACTATATTTGCCACTTTTGAAATCGTACACATAATGAACTTTGTTGAAGAATTACGCTGGCGGGGAATGCTGCATGATATAATGCCCGGAACTGAAGAACTACTGAATAAAGGCATGGTTTCGGGTTATATTGGCTTTGACCCTACTGCCGATTCATTGCATGTTGGCAGCCTGGCCCAGATAATGACCATGATACACTTTCAGCGCGCCGGGCATAAGCCGTTTGCGCTTGTTGGCGGCGCAACAGGCATGGTTGGCGATCCATCAGGCAAATCGCAGGAGCGTAATTTATTATCAGAAGAGATTTTACAGCATAACCTACAGGGGATAAAAACCCAGCTCGAAAAATTTCTGGATTTTGATTGCGGCGCCAACAGTTCCCAAATGGTAAATAATTACGATTGGTTTAAGGATTTTACCTTCCTGGATTTTATCCGGGACGTTGGCAAGCACATTACTGTTAATTATATGATGGCCAAAGATTCGGTTAAAAACCGCATCAACGGTGACACGGGAATGTCGTTTACAGAGTTTACTTATCAGCTTGTTCAGGGGTATGATTTTTACTATTTGTGGAAAAACTATAACTGCGCCCTGCAAATGGGGGGCTCGGACCAATGGGGCAATATTGTTACCGGTACCGAACTGATACGCCGTAAAGATGGCGGTGAAGCCTATGCCATTACTACCCAACTGATAAAAAAAGCAGACGGCAGTAAGTTTGGCAAAACCGAAGGTGGTAATATATGGCTGGATGCGAAAAAAACATCACCCTATAGGTTTTATCAATTTTGGTTAAATACAAGCGATGACGATGCCAAAACGTATATCAGGATATTTACCCTTTTTGATCAACAGGCTATTGAAAGTTTAGAAGCTGAACAAGATGCCGGGCCGCACTTGCGTGTTTTGCAAAAGGCTTTGGCAAAAGATATTACTATACGTGTGCATGGCGAAGCCGAATATGAGAAAGCCATAAAATCATCAGAATTTTTGTTTGGCAATATTGGCATTGAATTTTTAAACGAATTAAATAATACTGAAGTATTGGCATTGTTTGAAGGCGTACCAAATTTTAAAATAAGTTTAAGCGAACTGCAACAGGGGATGAATGTTGTGGACATTTTGGCTGGCCAAACATCGGTTTTCCCATCAAAAGGCGAGGCAAAGAAAATGATCCAAGGCGGCGGCGCAGCTATTAATAAATTAAAAATTATTTCGCCGGATGAAGTTTATAAGCGGGATGATTTAATAAATGACAAATATTTAGTTGCCCAAAAAGGCAAGAAAAATTATTTTTTAATTATTGCAGAATAATTTGCATTTGCGACAAATGGTACATATATTTGTATATATGTCGTACAAAGCAAAAAGTGATACCAATAACGTGCTTAATGAGCCTATGGCAGCATATATTACGTCAGGGCCGGTTAATGCATTTTATAATTTATTGGGCAGTTCAAAATCAGTGAGGCTATCTAATGATTTTGAAATGATAAAGTTTGCCCGCGAGGGTTTCCCCAAACGCCTGTTACTGGCATTGGCAAAAAGAATATCCTTAAACATCCAGGAGTTGGCTACGATATTGCACATTTCTGAGCGCACTTTACAACGCTATGATGATGATGCCATTATAAAAACCGAGTACGCCGAAAAAGCCGTTGAGCTTGCACGCCTGTACACCCGGGGCGAAGAAGTATTTGGCAGCATGGATAAATTCAAATTATGGGTAAAAGCGCCCAGCCTTGTTTTTAATGGCGAGGCCCCGGTTTCCATGCTTGATACCTCTGCCGGTTTTGATATGGTATTTAAAGAGTTAGGCCGCATTGAGCACGGTATTTTTGCCTGATGGTACTTTACCGTATTGTTAATTGCAGTTATGCTGATGACCTGAGCGGGATCGGCGCCCGTTTATACGGCGGCAGGTGGAACAGCGAAGGCAAACCCGTCACGTACCTGGCATCATCACGTTCATTAGCTTTATTAGAGGTATTGGTGCATTTGCCACCACTGATGGTTCCCGATAATTATTGCCTGGTTGAAATTGAAGTACCTGACCACAGCATTACCAACATTGAAATTGAAGAATTGCCTGCCAACTGGAAAGATATATCGCCGCCTATTACTTTAAAACAAATAGGGGATGATTTTTTGAAAAAGCGGGAGCATTTATTAATGAAAATGCCTTCATCAATTGTACCGATGGAATATAATTACCTGCTTAATCCGCAACATCAGGATATGAAGGGGGTG
>DATCES010000246.1:0-3196 GCA_036509935.1 Mucilaginibacter sp. | reverse complement strand
AGGCCTGTGTTGGATGCCCGTTTCCGGGAGGGAGTAGTAACCATCACATCCGGTCATGTAAAATTCGATGGCTTTATTATTAAAAACACTAAAACCGGTTCCATGCGTGATTATGCCGGTATCCGGCTTGACAGTGTGGAGTATGTAACCGTAAGCAATAATATCCTGATCAATAACTTTTTTGGGATTTACCTTGCCGACTCAAAACATATACAGGTACTGAATAACCACCTGACCGGTTCAAACAATATTGAAAATTCCGGCAATGGCATTCACCTGTGGAAATGCAAATATATCCTGATAAAAGGGAATTATGTTACCAGGCACCGGGATGGCATTTACTTTGAATTCGCAAAAAAAAGCCTGATTGAAGATAATTTCAGCGAAAACAATATCCGTTATGGCCTGCACTTCATGTTTTCGGATGATGATACTTACCGCAATAATACATTCAAAAATAACGGTTCCGGTGTGTCTGTTATGTACACCCGCAGGATCAAAATGCTCAATAATACTTTTATCGAAAACTGGGGCAGCTCAATATACGGCGTATTGCTCAAAGAAATAAGCGATGCCCAGATAGAAGGGAACAAGTTTATACGCAACACAACAGGTGTGTATATGGAAAATTCTGAACGGATAAACATCGTTAATAATGATTTCCTGTCAAACGGATGGGCCATCCGCGTGTTAGCAAGTTGCAATAATAATCAGTTTACAAAAAATAATTTCAAAGGGAACTCTTTTGATGTAACTACCAATGGCACCTTAAAAAACAATTACTTTAATAATAACTATTGGGATAAATATGATGGTTACGACCTGAATAAGGATGGTATTGGCGACATCCCCTACCGCCCAATTAGTTTATACGCACAGATTATAGAGCAGATACCGCAGAGTGTGATGCTGATGAGAAGTTTTATTGTTAACCTTTTGGATAAGGTGGAAAGGGCGATCCCTTCGGTTACCCCCGAATCAGTTAAAGACGAAAAACCAAGAATGAAACCATGGAAAAGATAATTGAGGTGACTGGCCTTAAAAAGTTATTTGGCAGGCTGGAAGTTTTAAAGGGCATTGACTGCAGTTTTGAAAAAGGTGTAGTAGTTTCTATTCTCGGTCCGAATGCGTCAGGTAAAACAACCCTGGTTAAATCCATCCTCGGAATGGTGATACCTAACGAAGGCGTGATTTTGTTTAAGAATAAACCGGTGATCAATACCTTCGCTTACAAAAGGGACATAGGTTATATGCCCCAGATAGGGCATTATCCTGATAATATGAAAATAGGCCAGTTATTTAAAATGGTGATGGACATAAGGCAGCAGGATGCGTCAGATACGGATTTGTTAAAAGCTTACAAACTGGAGGGCATGTATAACAAAACCATGCGCACTTTATCCGGCGGCACCTTACAAAAAGTAAGCGCTGCGCTGGCCTTTATGTTTAGTCCCGATGTGCTTATTCTGGATGAGCCATCAGCAGGATTAGACCCGCTTGCTGCCGAAGCCCTCAAGGAAAAGATACTTGAAGAAAAATCAAAAGGCAAACTCATCCTTATTACCTCGCACATTTTAAGTGAAGCTGATGAAATATCCGACCACATTATGTACCTGTTTGAAGGGCAGATAAAGTTCTACAAATCTTTGCCGGAACTAAAGAATGAAACCGGCGAACAAAAATTAAGCAAAGCGTTAACAAAAATTTTAAGCTTATAAAAATGCTCAAAATCGCAAAATATATAATTCTTGATATTATAAGGAGCAAGGTGCTGCTTGCTTATACATTGCTGCTGATGGCAATCAGTTTAACCATTTTTATGTCCGATCCTGATGTAACTAAAGGTTTGGTGAGCATTACCACCGTAATACTGATTATTGTTCCGTTGGTGAGCATTGTGTATGCCACCACTTATTATTTCAACGCTGCTGAATTTACCGAAATGCTGGTATCGCAGCCAATAAGCAGGCGGAGTATTTTATTGGGGAAATTTATCGGCATGAGCAGTTCCATCCTGGCAGCGTTTATAATTGGCGTATGTATCCCGGTATGCCTGTTTGCCTTTTCGGCCACCGGCATAACATTAATGATATCGGGTTGCCTGCTTACTTTAAGTTTTGTTTCACTGGCCTTTCTCACGTCAACCATTACACGCGACAAAGCCAAAGGTATAGGGTTGGCATTAATGCTGTGGTTTTATTTTTCCATCATATTTGACGGCCTTGTATTATTGTTCCTTTACAGCTTTGCAGATTATCCTTTAGAGAAAGCAATGATCGTACTTACTGCGCTGAACCCTATTGACCTTGCGAGGATACTTATTTTGCTGCAATTGGATATATCGGCTTTAATGGGATATACCGGTGCATTGTACCAGCAGTTTTTTGGCAGTGGGTCAGGTATTGTTTTTTCGCTATTGATGCAAATGGTCTGGATCATAGTACCGCTATTATTTGCTTTACGGATTTTCAAAAAGAAAGACTTATAATGAAGAAGTTATTTATTACAATCTTTATGCTGACCGGTGTTTTGCTGGCTTGCACCAATAAACTTAACGCTAAAAACATAACAGCCATCAATACATTGTCAGGTAAGCTTCAACACGAAATTTCATCTGAGAAATTAATGTTACACAATGGCGCTAAATGGAAAGTTGACCGTACGACCAGCAGCAACGTTAATAATTTAAAGCTAATTCTTAAAAGATTTAATAAAAGTACGGACAGATCACTAAAAGCTTATAAAAAAGCTGGTGATGGCCTGCAAAATGGGTTAGCAAAAATGATAAAGGAATGTAGGATGCAAGGACCCGATCACCTGGCTTTACACAAATGGCTGGAACCTTTAATGGCGCAGGTAGCAAAACTAAAACAAGCTTCAACAAATGCAGGGGCTGCCCAATCATTAAATTTTATACAGTTACAGCTAAATCGTTACGACCAATTTTTTGAATAATAAAGTTAATTATTCCGAGGGTGGTTTTGTTATGTTGCCGCCCGGCCATCGGTTCCGGGCGCTTTTTTTGGAATGGTAACTGATAAGTCCGGCACTCAATGGATGCTGAGTGATGTGGGGGTGAAATAAAACCAATGCCGAAATCTTTATAAAACCGCTTATTGCCGATTTGGTTTTTCCATGCATTAAAAGTAGATTTTTTATAATGAAGGTTAGAAATCTATTAAATTGCAACCAATAA